>JANXWW010000077.1 GCA_025350945.1 Burkholderiales bacterium | reverse complement strand
CTACTTTTAACGATTGAGATACTACCTAACTTTACAAAATAATATCCATCTATCTTTTGCTTTCTATGTGCTGTCAGTCACAGAATTTAAAGAATTTTTGCACGATAATATGTAAATATCTGTAAAAGCTGTTGCCTTTGTATAGCTTCATTAGGTGTCACTTTTTAGTTTGCTGCGCTGGTTTACTGCACTAAACATGTTTTTAAGTATATAAATAATTAAAAAAGAAGGAAGTAACATGAGCGCCATCATCCGATTCAGCATGACCTTATTGGTTTTTTTTCTTTTTATCGCTCTTCACGCAGCGCCAGGCTATGCGGACGAGAACACGACCACCAATCGTCAAACGGATTTGCGCGAGAGCCCCAGTGCTGGCGCCAAACGCATTACATCCTTGTTGGCTGATGCCGATGTGGTGGTGATTCAACGCCAATCCGGCTGGGTACGCGTCAAGACTTCGGGCAACGAAGGCTGGATTCCCGCCGGACACATCAAATCCCAAATCACCATTGTCGAAGCCAGCCCCAAGCCCACGGGCGGCTTTCTGAGCTGGTTTACCGCGGTATTGAGTTCGGACCGCTCTCGCGCCAGCACCGGCAGCAGCGCAGCCAACCGTACGCGCACCGCGACCATCGGCATTCGCGGCCTGGGCGACGATGGTGCCAACGCAGCGAAATCGAATTCCGAAGAATTACAGAAATTAAAACTTTATTCAGTATCCCGCACAGAAGCCGAAGAATTCGCGCAAAATGCTGCATTGGTCCAAATTAAAGTGGACTATGTAAACTGACGTTGGGCGATTTTCAACGTCATGGAGTTGCGTTTGGAGCAGTGCGAATAAATGAAGTGGTTGAAATGGATTAACGGGATAGCCTTACGATGTTCAAAACTGGCGAGAGCAGCGCACTGCTGCTCGCCCATTGTTGTTTGCTCAGTCGTGTGCGTATTAATTCTTACGCTATCGACGGCGCATGCTGCCGATATCAATGAAGCCCGCGAAATCGAGATCGGCGACGAGCTTGCCGTTACCTTGCTCGAAGGCGGCAAACTGCTCAACAACGACCGCGCACAGGAGTATGTAAACCAGGTCGGTCGCTGGCTCACCACCGGCACCGAGCGTGTGGATTTGCCGTGGCAATTCGGCATCATGGATCGCGCCGAAATCGGCTCATATCCGCTGCCCGGCGGCAAAGTGCTCGTCACGCTCGGCATGCTAAAAAAATTAACCAGCGAAGCTGAACTGGCTGGTGTACTAGCGCACGAAATCGCGCATGTGCTGAAGCGGCATCAACTCAAAACCATGTCAGCCGAAGGTGGCCAGGAAAAACTCGGTGCGATTAATTTTCCGATGGATCGTGCGCTGGAATTTGAAGCAGATCGTATAGCGGCTGTCATCATGACGCGCGCGGGCTATGACGCAAATGCCTATTTGAATGTGCTGCGCTCGCTGCAAAATGATCGTTCAAACGATCAAGGATTGGCAATGCTCAACGCCGTGCATCCCTCATTCAAAGATCGCATCGCCGAGCTCGCGCCCGTGGTGGCGAAAATCGCCAAGCCAACGCAACCCGACAAAAGCCGCGAGCGATTTCAGGCGGCGTTGGGGAGCTTGAGTGGGGCGGGACGCAGATAAAAATCTGCGAACGCTAGCGCGGGCGAGCCTTTTCAGGCAAAAATTGATCGAAACGCGCACCAATACTAGCCTTTTATCGCGGCAACTCCGAAGAACCCATCAAATATTCATCCACCGAGCGCGCGCATTGGCGGCCTTCGCGGATTGCCCAGACCACCAGCGATTGACCGCGCCGCATATCGCCAGCGGCGAATACTTTTGGATTGGCAGTTTGGTATGCGCCTTTGTTATTGGCGTCGCCTTCGGTGCTTGCCTTGACATTGCTGCGCGCGTCTTTCTCCACACCGAGTGCGGCAAATTGTTCGAGCAAGCCTGATTGCGCGGGGCCCATAAAACCCATCGCGAGTAACACCAAATCGGCTTTGATATCGAATTCGGAACCGGGGATTTCTTGCATGCGCATTTGACCGTCCTCATCTTTCCATTCGACTTTTACCGCGACTAATTTCTCCACTTTGCCATTGCTGCCGACAAATTTTTTCGTGGCCACGGACCAGTCGCGTTCGCAACCTTCTTCGTGCGATGACGAGGTGCGTAATTTCACCGGCCAATACGGCCACACCAGTGGTTTGTTTTCCTGATTCGGCGGCTGCGGCAACAATTCAAATTGCGTGATGGTGGCCGCGCCATGACGATTTGAAGTACCAACGCAATCGCTGCCGGTATCGCCACCGCCAATCACAACAACATGTTTCGCAGTTGCCATAATTTGCTTCGGCACTTTATCGCCTGCAACAATTTTATTTTGCGAAGGCAAAAAATCCATCGCAAAATGAATACCATCTAATTCACGACCTGGCACCGGCAAATCACGCGGCCATTCCGCGCCGCCGCTTAACACCACCGCATCGAAATCAGCGACGAGTGCGGATGCGGGTGTGCTGTTTTCGTCACTGCCGCCAACATTCTGGCTCACGCGAAATTTCACGCCTTCGGCTTCCATCTGCGACACGCGGCGATCAATATGCGATTTTTCCATCTTGAAATCGGGAATGCCGTAGCGCAACAAGCCGCCGATGCGATCCGATTTTTCAAACACGACGACATCATGCCCAACGCGCACGAGCTGCTGTGCTACGGCCAGCCCAGCCGGCCCGGAACCGACCACGGCAACACGCTTGCCGGTTTTATGCGCGGGCGGTTGTGGCGTAACCCAGCCTTGTTCCCAGCCTTTATCAATGATCGCGTGCTCAATTGATTTAATGCCGACCGCATCGTTGTTGATATTCAGCGTACATGCGGCCTCGCAGGGCGCGGGGCACACACGGCCCGTGAACTCGGGGAAATTATTCGTCGAGTGCAAAGTATCGAGCGCGTCGCGCCAATTTTGCCGAAACACGAGATCATTAAAGTCAGGAATGATGTTGTTAACCGGGCAGCCCGATTGGCAAAACGGAATGCCGCAATCCATGCAGCGCGCGCCCTGTGTTTTCGCTTCAGCATCGGTTAGATGCAGGACAAATTCCTTGAAATTTTTTACTCTTTCAGCAGGCGGAATCGATGCTTCGCTTAGACGTTGAAATTCAATAAAACCGGTTGGCTTGCCCATCTTATGCGGCCTCTTTTTCTGCGTTTGGTTTTTGCGTTGTCGCTTTCTTCGCCGCTAATTCGGCCAATGCGCGTTTGTATTCGGTCGGCATCACTTTGATAAATTTCGGTGCCCACACCGCCCAATTAGCGAGGATTGTTTTCGCACGCTCACTGCCGGTTAATTTCGCATGGTTGTCGATCAACGATTTCAGCAACATCGTATCGGCCATGCCTTTGTGCGAGGTAGCCGATGGCACTTCGGACAGCCCATCCAATTCCACCATCGCCATATTGCAGCGCTTGGCGAATAGGCCATCTTCGTCCAGCACATAGGCCACGCCACCCGACATGCCCGCTGCAAAATTGCGACCGGTCGCACCCAGCACCACGACGGTGCCGCCCGTCATGTACTCGCAGCCATGATCGCCGGTGCCTTCCACTACGGCTGATGCGCCCGAATTGCGCACACAGAAGCGTTCGCCCGCCACACCGCAGAAATACGCTTCGCCTGAAGTCGCACCATACATCACCGTGTTACCGACAATGATATTTTCCAACGGATCGCCTTTGAACGCGGCGTTCGGCTTGACGATAATGCGACCACCACTCAAACCTTTGCCGGCATAATCGTTGGCCTGGCCGGTCAGATTTAACGTGATGCCGTGCGCCAAAAAAGCACCAAAACTTTGGCCTGCGGTGCCTGCCAAATCAATGTGAATCGTGTCATCCGCAAGACCGACATTGCCATAACGCTTTGCCACTTCACCCGATAACATCGCGCCTACTGTGCGATTCGCGTTGCGAATATTTTCAGCAATCACGACGCGCTGCTTTTTCTCCAGCGCAGCCTTCGCCGATGCAATCAGGCTGTTGTCAAGCGCACCATCTAAGCCATGATCTTGCACCTCGCAGTGGTGACGCGCAACTTCTAACGGCATTTTTGGCAAGTGGAAAATCTTCGAGAAATCCAGACCCTTTAATTTCCAGTGTTCTATTCCTTCACGCGTATCGAGCAAATCAGCACGGCCCACCAATTCGTTGAACGTACGAACGCCCATCGTGGCCATCAACTCGCGCACTTCTTCGGCAACGAAAAAGAAATAATTCACCACATGTTCAGGCTGGCCGGTGAACTTGGCACGTAGCGCCGGGTCTTGCGTGGCGACGCCAACCGGGCACGTATTCAGGTGGCATTTGCGCATCATGATGCAGCCCTCTACCACCAACGGCGCGGTGGCAAAACCAAACTCATCCGCGCCCAGCAACGCGCCAATCAATACATCGCGCCCGGTTTTCATTTGCCCATCGACCTGCACCGCGATGCGGCCGCGAAGACGATTCATCACCAGCGTTTGCTGCGTCTCAGCCAGCCCCAGCTCCCACGGCGTGCCGCAGTGCTTCACCGACGAAATTGGCGATGCGCCCGTCCCACCGTCGTGACCGGCGATGGTCACGTGATCGGCCTTGGCTTTGGCCACACCGGCGGCAATCGTACCCACGCCCACTTCCGAAACAAGCTTCACCGAAATCGAGGCTGACGAATTACAATTTTTCAGATCATGAATTAATTGCGCCAAATCTTCGATGGAATAAATATCGTGATGCGGCGGCGGTGAAATTAACTCCACACCGGGCGTGGCAAAGCGAAGTGAGCCAATGTAATCCGACACCTTGTGCCCCGGCAATTGACCACCCTCGCCGGGCTTCGCACCTTGCGCCATTTTGATTTGAATTTGATCCGCCGAATTCAAATACTCAGCCGTTACACCAAAACGCGCGGAGGCCACCTGCTTGATTTTCGAGCGCATCGAATCACCGATTTGCAGCGGCGTGTCGTTAAGCGCCTCAGCGCCCAATTTGGTTTTGAATGTTTCACCCGCTTTTTGAATCGGCACGAAACGGCGCGGATCTTCACCACCTTCGCCCGTGTTTGATTTGCCGCCCATGCGGTTCATCGCGACCGCTAACGTTGCGTGCGCCTCAGTGGAAATTGAGCCAAGCGACATCGCACCGGTAGCAAAACGTTTGACGATTTCTTTCGCGGGCTCCACCTCATCCAACGGCACCGGCGCACCAACCGATTTGATTTCAAACAGACCACGCAGCGTCATGTGGCGTTTGGTTTGATCGTTGATGAGCTTCGCGTATTCCTTATAGGTCGTATACGAATTTGTTTTGGTGGAATGCTGAAGTTTGGTAATGACTTCCGGCGTCCACATATGCTCCTCACCTCTGGTGCGATAGGCGTACTCGCCACCCGCATCCAGTTGCGTGCGCAGTACCGGATCTTCGCTGAACGCTTTGCGATGCGTGGTCATCGCTTCTTCCGCGATTTCAAAAATGCCGATACCTTCCACGCTCGATGACGTACCCGTGAAATGCTTGCCGATAAATTCACTCGATAATCCCACCGCTTCAAAAATCTGCGCGCCGCAATAACTTTGATAAGTCGAAATGCCCATCTTCGACATTACTTTGAGCAAGCCTTTTGAGATCGCCTTGATATATTTTTTCTCGGCTTCTTTATGGTCGTAGCGTTTGTCACTATCGCCCAGATAATCTTGCATGTGATGAAGGGTTTCCAGCGCCAGATAAGGATAAACAGCTGCTGCACCATACCCACCGAGCAGCGCAAAATGATGCACTTCGCGCGCAGAACCAGTCTCGACCACCAAGCCGGTTGAGGTGCGCAGACCTTTACGGACGAGGTGCTGATGAATCGCACCGACCGCGAGCAGCGCGGGGATCGCGACATTGTCTGTATCCACATTTCGATCTGTCACGATCATTAAGTTGTAACCGTTATGAATCGCATCTTCCGCATGGGCGCAGAGCGATGCCACCGCCGCCTCAATGCCTTCCGTGCCCCAGGATGCGGGGTAAGTGATATCGAGTTCGTGGCTCTTGAAATAGCCGCCGGTGAACATTTCGATATGGCGAATTTTTTCCATGTCGTCCGCCGTTAATACCGGCTGCGGCACTTCCAGCCAATAGCCGGGATCGGTGTGATGAATGTCGAGCAAATTCGGGCGTGGGCCGATGGTGATCGCAGTCGACATTACCAATTCTTCGCGAATCGGATCAATCGGCGGGTTCGTGACTTGCGCAAATAATTGTTTGAAATAATGATACAAATTACGCGGCTTGTTCGACATCACCGCCAGAGGCGAATCATTGCCCATTGAGCCGGTGGCTTCAATGCCGTTTTGCGCCATCGCGGCTAAAATAAATTTCAAATCTTCTTGCGTATAACCAAACGCCTGCTGCAATTCCAGCAGCGGCACTTTTGATTTTTCAGCCGGTGCGGACTCGGGCAATTGATCCAGACGGATGCGCGCTTTTTCCACCCATTCGCGATAAGGTTTCGCGGTCGCGAGTTCGCGCTTTAAATCGGCGTCGTCAAGAATCTCGCCTTTTTCAGTATCGACCAAAAACATTTTGCCCGGTTGCAAACGCCATTTTTTAACAATTTTTTCTTCCGGAATATCAAGCACGCCTGCTTCGGATGCGAGCACCACGATGTCATCATCGGTAAGCAAATAGCGCGCGGGACGCAGGCCATTGCGATCCAGCGTCGCACCAATCTGGCGGCCATCGGTAAACGCCATCGCTGCTGGGCCGTCCCACGCTTCCATGAGTGTAGCGTGATATTCATAAAACGCGCGACGATCCTCGTCCATCAGCTTGTGGCCGCTCCACGCTTCGGGAATCATCATCATCATCGCGTGCGCGAGCGAATAGCCGCCCATGACCAGCATTTCAAGACAGTTATCGAACGACGCAGAGTCCGATTGGCCGTCATAAATTAGCGGCCAGATTTTATTCAAATCTTCTTTCAGCACAGGTGACGTAATCGCCTGCTGGCGCGCGCGAATCCAGTTCACATTGCCGCGCAGCGTGTTGATTTCGCCGTTGTGCGCGATCATGCGAAACGGGTGAGCGAGATCCCAGGTCGGGAAGGTGTTGGTGGAGAACCGCTGATGCACCAGGGCCAGGGCCGTCATCATCGAAGGATCTTGCAGGTCAGTGAAATAGTGTCCGACCTGATCGGCGAGCAGCATGCCTTTGTAAACAATGGTGCGGGTCGAGAATGACGGCACATAAAATTCTTTGCCGTGGCGCAGATTCAACGCCTGAATCGCATGGCCGGAACGTTTGCGGATGATGTAGAGCTTCCGCTCAAGATCATCCTGGCTCATGGTGTTGGTGCCGCGGGCGACGAACACTTGACGAATCAGCGGCTCGACAGCAATTGTTGCGGGCGACAAGCCATTGTTGTTCGTCGGCACATCGCGCCAACCGAGCAGAATTTGCCCTTCACCCAAAATCGCGCGCTCAATCTCCTGCTCGCAGGCCATGCGCGACGCAGGCTCGCGCGGCAAAAACACCATGCCAACGCCATATTGACCAATAGCGGGCAAGGTCAAACCTTGTTTGCCGCAGGCGCGACGCAAATGCAGATCGGGCAGTTGAATTAAAATGCCCGCACCATCGCCCAGCAACGGGTCATAACCGGTTGCGCCGCGATGACTCAAATTATCGAGAATCTTTAAACCCTGCTCCACGATTGAGTGCGATTTTTTGCCTTTGACATGCGTGACAAAACCGACGCCGCAGGAATCGTGTTCGTTCTTGGGATCGTACAAGCCCTGTGCGGCATTAGGCGAAATCGGGGCGGACTGGGTGACATCAACATCGTGTGACATTGCAAAATTCTCCGAAGAAAACAAGGTAACAACCGGTGCAAACCGTAAGATGATTTTGAACAGAAATCGCGCAAAAATCGACTTAAATCTTAAGCTGCAACGCGTGGCGCAAACTGAGTTTCTGAGTGAAACAGAAACGACGCATCATTTTTTGTTACCGGATTCGTCGGCGATTACCAGTCAACACGCTGCGGGGATTTACAGGCGGGTTGTGCCAGAACGAATTGCGAGCCTGATAAGCCACGCAACACGCTGATTACACAAAGACTATTCCGGAAGTTTCAATCATAACGCCGGATTTTGCGCGGTGCAACAAATTTGTCTCAAATGGGGTGTTTTTGGTGAACTACTCATCATCTCAATCAGCGCATCGATATATTCAACGCGCAAAAAAAGCCTACTCACTTTAGAATGGCATGCGGCAAAGTTTAAGGTGCCCTTCTGCACAGCCTTTGGCAGTGCATCCCCACTGGCATCAACATTCACAAGGAACAAAATGAAATCGACAAAATTTGGATTTGTGAAAATCATCGCGCATGCGAAGGCAGGCCAAGTTTTGACGCTTCTCTTAGCGCTGGCGCTGCCGCTGGGATTGGGCACGGGCTTGAGTGGCTGCGGCAGCGGCGCAGTCGGCTCCCCACCCGACACCACACCTGTCGCCAGCACGCCACTCGCCGTATCGCCACCCGCAGCCGATCTTTTCCCCGATATTCCCACTACGTTCACCATCACGGGCGGTAAGCCAGGCTACAGCGCGTTCTCCAGCAATAACGTGGTGTTACCGGTGACCGCCACCTTGCCCGGTGCAACGTTTACGGTGATTCCGGGGCCAGTAACGGCGGAAACAGCGGTGGAAATTACGGTTAAAGATACGGCAAACGCTTCAGCAAGCGCGAAGGCGACGGTGAAGCCATCTACGTTGATTAATCAGGTGACGTTCACGCCCGTGGGGCCTACTGGTAACGGCTGTGGTGCAAATGCGCTCTGTAGCGGCGGTGACGCATTGTTTTCAATCACGGCGGCATTGAATGGCGTTGTCTTGCGCAATCGTGCTATTCGTTTTGATGCAGCTCAGGGCGGTTTTCAAATCGTCACACCGGGCTCAGGCGCGCTCGTCAACACGTTGCAGGTAAATACGGATGAGCAAGGTGTGGCCAGTGCACGAGTGACCGCGACCGCTGGCGCGCCTACCCAAGTGGCGACGTTGAAATCAACCGATGCGGTTTCCGGGATGAGCCGAAGCTACAGCTTTAATATCGCGCAAGTTACATCCGGCGCAGGGATTTTGTCGATTTTACCTAGCGGGGCCGTCACTATTACAGGCGCTAAAGGTGGAGCAGGACAAGACGGCTCCTGTCCGACGGGATGAGTTGATTTTTACGTGTTTGGCGGTACGGCACCGTATTCCGTTGTGTCGCCATTGCCAGGTTTTGCGTTAATCGCTGCCCCGGGCGTGGTGAGCACAAACGGGGGAAGTTTTACGGCACAAATACTCGGTTGCGGAAAGACCTCGTTTATTGTGACTGACGCGACGGGGCGAAGTGTGGAAACATCAACGGTGGAGGGCGTTCTAGGCGCGAAAGGAGATACGGTCACAACGATACCGTTCAGCATATCGCCCATATCATTCAGTATTGCCTGCGGGTCCACCGGCACCATATCGCTTACCGGCTCCGGATCATTCAGTGCCAACGTCGCGAGCGGAGGAAGCGCATTCACAGTAAACCCAAGTGCGGATACGCTACCAAAATCGGTTAGCGTCGTTGCGGGCTCAGGCGCGGTTACTCCTGCTAAAGTAACATTCACCTCAAGTGGTGTTCCACTTACGTCTACAATTTCATTAACGGGAACCGTCGGTGGAAGCTGCCCTTAAAGCCAACGCATCTTAAGCAACAGAATGTAAAAACACTTGCATCCAACTGAAAGTTGCGCTTTAATAAACCGAGGTAACATACTAATTCTTAAGTAAACTGGACTCAACCAGTTTTAGAGCGCAACATTCGTGGGCTAAATTTCAGCCGCATCAAAGGGGACATCGCCGTGATGATCAAAAATTATTTCAGTAAGCCCAACAACTGGGCAAAACGTGGCGTAGCCGCTGTCATGCTTGCAGGCGTAACCGTACTGCTAGGCTCGTGTGGTGGCAGCGGGGTTTCCAGCGATACAGGTGTGCAAGTAGGTGCGCTATCCCTGTTGCCTGGCACAGGCTCGCTATACGCAAACGTACCATTTACATTTACCGTCGCGGGCGGCAGTAAGCCGTACTTCATCACGACCAATGAGCAAACGCTCATTCCGCTCAACCTCACGATAAATAGCAACACTTTCACGGTGGTGCCGAATAACCCAGGCGTGACTGACGTAGGCCAAGACCCCAAAGAAGTACCTTCGCGGAGTATCCGCTTTACGATCCGCGACAATAGCGGCAAAGAGCTGATTACGGGT
>JANXWW010000055.1 GCA_025350945.1 Burkholderiales bacterium | reverse complement strand
CCCACCCATGCTGTGACCGAGGATGACCAACTCGGTTATCGGCACGGGCCAATCTTCAACAAGACTTTCCAACATGCGCGCGAATTCTTCACCATTGATAGCGATGTGACGGCCGCTGTTGTAATGCAAGTAAATTGCGGTATAACCCAAGTCGCGCGCGAGTGCTGCGCCATGATCGTGTGAGGCACTGTGATCGCTCAGTTCGTGATGCCATTGCAAATCATTCATGCACAGACCATGCACCAGCACGACTAGCTTGCCGTTTGCGGCATTTTTGCTCGAAAGTGCGCGCCCTTGCTGGCGAAGCTGCATTGGAATCGCCAACGGATTATTAGTTGCGGCAAGATAATCACCGAATACGCCGTTGAGTGCGGCCAACATGGTTTCACGCTGCGGAAACTCGTTTGTCGATTTCAAAAATGGGGTGAGCTGCTTCAGTGCAACATCAAGACCCGCACCGACGGCATTGGTCACGCCACGAACGCTGCTATAAACCAATCCCGGAATACCGCTAGTGCGATCAGTGGGCGCTTTACCAACAATTGGCGTCAAGCCCAGAATGGTGCGATGCATTTGCTCAACAATATTGGTAATGCCTGCGACGGCATCAATAATGCCTTTGCTTGCGCCGCGCAGCGGCGAGGTAGTGGTATGTTCAGAGCGTTGCTGAATGATTGTTTTGGCTTTGCGCGGCGATGGATTGCGGTTCATATCAATATCATCCGAGCAGCTTGCATTAAAGGAAACACATTTTGCATGTGCCGCTTGTCTTGTCTTTTCTTTTTTTACACTTCATCTGAAAAAACTAAATACCGTCTGGCATTCTTGGCAAAAACCCGCCACCCATAATCAGCCCATACGCCATCCACAGCACCACTATTCCATAAACCACACGCGGTGCCCACATTACTAGTTGTTCCAGAAAACCATTAATCGATTCCGTTTCCATTTTGCTGTGACGCATCAACATTTCCGGCAGTGTGCCACTGGCTTCACCAGTCTGCGCAAATTGAATCACGCGTTCATCCTTAATGTAATCAATATCGTGTAATGCGTCCGCAAACGATGCGCCCTTCTCGATACGCGGGCGAATTTTTGCCAGATCACGACGAATGTCGCCATCTTCAACAGTATCCAGTGCGGCGGGCAGCGCATCCAGCATCGACACGCCCGCCTCCAGCATCAACGCCAGCGTTTCAAAAAATCGCGCAGATTTTGCCGCACAAAAATCGGACCATACAGCGGCAGACTTTGATACGACGATTTGCCGTTTGATCGGGCATCGCGGTTTACCAAAAAACGAAAACCGTAGATCGCCGCGGCCACCAGTAGAATCGGTTTTAACACCTGCCATAAATATCCCGCGCCACTGAGCGAGCCCGTCACCAGCGCCGGAATCGGCTGGATAAACAGCGCGGCAAGAAACATGAACGCAGGCAACGCGAGGCGCGATTTCATCGTCGATAGTTGCAGCGCGCGATCAGTGTAGTAATCACCGAGACATCGATACATATTCGCCGGACTGCCCGCATTCATCGCTGCGCGAATCAAGCGCGATTCGAGCTTGGTGAACAGTCCGCTCTTCTCACCCGCTGATGCAAATTCAGCGCCCTTCTTCAGTAAGCCGCGCACGACGTCAAGCCGCGATTGCACCGGTGATGGCAAATTCAAAACAGCAAATGCACGATCAAATGGCAGCCCGGCGGTTTCCATTTGTGCGAGTTGTGTATAAAGATTAGCGCGAACCTGGAAAGGCAAGGGCTTATTATTGGGAAATAACATTAACTACCTGAGCGACCTGGAATATAACCGTTGAACCACAATTTTCAGATCACCACTTATCATTGATTCAACAACTTAATGTCCTCGCGTTCAACACCCAAATTAACCCCCGTAAGGCACCCAAATATTCTTTACCTGCGTCGCTTCGCGCAACACGTCTTCAGTCAACGGCAACGCACCTCTCGCAGGCAACACCCATGTGCGCTTCATGTTGTTGGCGCTGGCTTTTTGTACCGCAGTTTGGGCATCAATCGAACCCGCAAACCACATCGCATCAACATCGTCATGCTCCGATAATGTCTTCGCTAACTCATCACGTACACCTGTGACGATATTGATGGTGCCGTGCGGTACATCGGAAGTTTCGAGCACTTGGTATAGATCGGTCACGCACAACGGGTGCGCAGGCGATGGCGTGACGATGAGCGCATTGCCCATGGCGAATGCAGTCGCAGCGAGTGTGCAGAACGCGAGTAATGGCTGATCGTCGGGCAGCATGATCGCCATGACGCCGATAGGTTCGGGCATGGCAAGGGTGATATTGCGAATAGGCGTTTGATGAATCGCGCCGTCGTATTTGTCGGCCCATGCGGCGGCGGTAAAAAGCGCGCTGACGCTGGCTTCCACTTCTGTTGCGGCGACAGCTTTGCTCACGCCTGTTTGCTGCGTGATGCGGCTCGCAAATTCAATCGCGCGAGCGGCGAGATTTTCCGCCATGAAATAAATAATTTGCGCACGATTATGACCGGTGGCTTTTTGCCAACTGTTTGCGGCCGCGCGCGCGGCCTCGACGGCGTTACGAATATCTTTGCGATTGCCGCGCCCGACTTCGCCAATGAGCTGTTTATTTGCACCATAAATATTGATCGAAAGACCACCATCAGGGCGTGACTGTTTGCCACCGATAAACATTTTTGCGGTGCGATCTATCGCGGGAATTGAATTTAAAACACCATCACTGGCGCGGCTTTTCATCAATTTTTGGCTTGAAATAGCCGTCAATGCTCGGCTTTTACTATTTTTACCTATGGGCGTAGTTGATTTTCTTTTTACATATTCATACAGCCCTTCTTTGCCGCCTTCACGCCCAAAGCCGGATTCGCGATAGCCACCAAAGCCCGCAGCGGCATCGAGCAAATTAGTCGAATTAATCCAGACAATACCAGCTTTAATTTGTGTGGCGATATCGAGCGCCAGATTAATATCCTCGCTCCAAATCGTGGCTGCCAAACCATAGCGCGTGTTGTTGGCGAGCTTGACCGCTTCCTCAGGGGTGCGAAAAGTCATCGCGCTCAAAACGGGCCCAAAAATTTCTTCCTGCATCACACTCGATGCGGGGCCGCAGTTGGTCAGCACCGTCGGCGGATAGTAGTTGCCGATTGCAGGAACTGCCCAGGATGGCTGCATAAGTGTCGCGCCTTCGGCCACACCCCGCGCCACTTTTTCCTGAATCTGTCTTAGCTGTGATGGATCAACAATCGCGCCGATATCGATTGCTTTATCCAGCGGATCACCGACGCGTAATTTTTCCATGCGCGCGCGAAGTTTTTTGTACATCTTCTCCGCCACGCCTTCTTGCACCAGCAAGCGTGAACCGGCGCAGCAGACTTGGCCCTGGTTAAACCAGATCGCATCGACAATGCCTTCAACAGCGGAATCCAGATCGGCATCATCGAACACCACAAAGGGCGATTTGCCGCCCAGCTCCAGCGATAATTTTTTACTGGTTCCGGCGGTCGTGCGACGAATAATGCGGCCGACTTCGGTTGATCCCGTGAACGCAATTTTATCAATGTCATCGTGCTCAACAATCGCCGCCCCTGTGCGGCCATCGCCGGTAATGATATTGACCACGCCGGGCGGCAGGCCGACCGAATTACAAATTTCCGCGAACAATAATGCCGAGAGCGAGGTAAATTCTGCGGGCTTTAACACCGCCGTGTTGCCCATTGCAATGGCGGGTGCGATTTTCCACGAGAGCATCAGCAGCGGAAAATTCCACGGAATAATTTGGCCGATCACGCCGAGTGATTGATGATTTGGCAGTTCAGTTTCCTGAATCTGCGCCCAGCCCGCATGATGATAAAAATGTCGCGCCACCAGCGGAATATCGATGTCGCGCGTTTCGCGAATCGGCTTGCCGTTGTCGAGCGTTTCCAGCACCGCAAACAAACGCGAATGTTTTTGAACTTGCCGTGCAATCGCATAGAGATATCGCGCACGAATATGGCCCGGCGTGTTGCTCCATGCGGGA
>JANXWW010000041.1 GCA_025350945.1 Burkholderiales bacterium | reverse complement strand
ACTGAGGCCGAGCAAAAAGCGGCTGAGGGCAAAAACTGGAAGACCGATCTTTCCGGTGGCATTCAACGCGTGGTGATGCAGGTTCACGGCTGCCATCCATTCGGCAACGCAAAAGCGCGCGCCGTGGTGTGGAATTTCCCGGACGGTGTGCCGCAGCATCGCGAACCGCTTTACAGCCCGCGTCCTGACATGGTGGCAAAGTATCCCACCCACGATGACAAAAAAGCCTTCTGGCGATTGCCTACGCTTTACAAGTCGGTGCAGGAAAAGAACAAAGACATCAGCAAGGATTACCCGCTGGTGCTCACCTCCGGTCGCTTGGTGGAATACGAGGGCGGAGGGGACGAGACGCGATCAAATCCATGGCTCGCCGAATTGCAGCAGGAAAACTTTGTCGAGATCAATCCGAAAGACGCGGAATCACGCGGCATCAAGAACAATGAATACGTGTGGGTGATGTCACCGACCAAATCAAAAATCAAGGTGAAATCATTGGTGACCGAACGCGTGGCGCAAGGCACGACATTTATTCCGTTTCACTTTGCGGGCTGGTGGCAGGGCAAAGATCTGCTCGATAAATATCCGGAAGGTGCGGCGCCGATTGTGCGTGGTGAAGCGGTTAATACTGCGACCACGTATGGCTATGACAGCGTGACGATGATGCAGGAAAGTAAAACCACGCTGTGCCAGATTGCAATCGCGTAACCACAGATAAAGGAGAAACTAACATGGCAAGAATGAAATTTATCTGCGACGCTGAGCGCTGCATTGAATGTAATGGCTGTGTCACCGCGTGCAAGAGTGAACACGAGGTGCCGTGGGGTGTGAATCGCCGCCGCCTGGTGACCGTCAATGACGGCAAGCCGGGCGAGCGTTCCATCTCGGTTGCGTGCATGCATTGCACCGATGCGCCGTGCATGGCCGTGTGCCCGGTGGATTGCTTTTACAAAACCGAAGAGGGCGTGGTTTTGCACGATAAAGACCTCTGTATCGGCTGTGGCTATTGCTTCTACGCCTGCCCGTTTGGCGCGCCGCAGTGTCCGCAAGCCGGTGCGTTTGGACTGCGCGGCAAAATGGACAAATGCACGTTCTGTGCCGGTGGCCCTGAAGAAGACCACAGCGTGGCCGAAATCAAGAAATATGGCCGCAACCGTTTAGCCGAAGGCAAGCTGCCTGCATGCGCTGAAATGTGCTCGACCAAAGCATTGCTTGGCGGTGATGGTGAGGTCATCCAGTCGATCTACAAGCAGCGGGTGAAACGTCGCGGCAAGGGTGAAGAAGTGTGGGGCTGGGCAATGGCTTATAACCGTAAAAGCGCCAAGCCAGAGGTCAAGGTATGAGCGGTTTTCGAAGCAAATATGCCTGGAAAGCCTCGCCAGTGCTAGTGTTTTGTGCGTTGACTCTGGGGCTGACGGCTTGCGGCGAGATCGATCAAACAGCGAAGGTTGATAAAATCTACGCGGGCAAAAAAGACAGCAAGGCCTACGAAGGCACCAAGTTTGCGGGTGATAAGGCGAAATGGGAAAGCGCATTGGTCGAGCGCAGCAAAACCCAGAATGAGTACATTCGCACTGATGTTGCTGACGTAAAAAAGCCAAACCCAAATTAGACGGGGGATAAAATAATGACAATGAATTTTCGAAATAGATGGACGATGGTGCTGGCATCTGCTTCTGCCACCATCATGACTTCACATACCATTGCGCAAGCTCCGGCACCTGCTAAGCCCGGCGTGACCGTCACGCCATTTATCGCCGCACCGGTGGTGGCCGTACCCGTCACAGAAGCACCCAAACCGGTTCCTGTGTTGCCCGCAGGCAGCACCGCAGCGTCTGGCTGGAATGTGCCACCGAAATGGAGTGATGTTGAATCAACCGGACAATACGCGTCTGTGCGCGGGCGCGAAACCAATATTCTGGTTGAGGATAGCGGACAGTCATGGCGTGGGTTGCGCAATGGTCCGCTTACTTTCTACGGCGGCATTATTTTGCTGGTGATTCCGATTATGTTGCTGACTTTTTTCGCCATCAAAGGCCCGTTTCGTCTTCATGAGAAATTGAGCGGCCGTTTGATTGAGCGCTTTAACAGTGCCGAGCGAATGGTGCATTGGACGATGGCGTTTTCATTCTTGGCACTGGCGCTGACGGGCATTGTTATTCTCTTTGGCAAACATATTTTGCTGCCGATTATTGGTGCATCCGCGTTTTCCTGGATCACGATCATCGGTAAAAATATTCATAATTTTGTTGGGCCATTATTTTTGTTCTCCATCGTTGCGTTCTTTTTTCTGTATGTTAAAGATAATCTTTTGAGTGGACGTGATTTTGAATGGCTGAGCAAATTCGGCGGTTTGCTTTCCGGCAATCATGTGCCATCGGGCCGATTTAACGGTGGCGAGAAAATGTGGTTCTGGCTGAGCATTGTGGTGTTTGGTCTGGCGGTGAGCATTTCCGGCATGCTGTTGCTGTTTCCGAACTGGAATACGTCACGTGAACTGATGGCGCAATCGAATCTGATCCATGCGGGGTTGGGCACGCTTTTCATGGCGCTATCGTTGGGCCATATTTATATTGGCACCATTGGCACCGAAGGCGCGTTGAAGGGGATGAAAGAAGGTTATGTTGATGAAACCTGGGCCAAGGAACATCATGCGCTGTGGCTTGAAGAAGTGAAATCGGGCAAACGAAATGCGAAGACAGCGGGTGTCCATCAGCCTGCTGCTGGCGATGATTAGGGAGAGTGCGATGAGTCTTCAAAAAATGATGGCGGTTGCAAGTTTTTTGTTTGCAGCAAACGCATTCGCCAAGCTACCACCTGCACCACCGCCTGATCCGGTCGCCGCTGCGGCCAAAGCAGAGAAAGATAAAGCCTCTGCCGAGAAAACCAAGGCAGACCAAGTGCGATATGAGGATAGGGCAGTTGATAATTTTCAAGCCAACATGAAAACAGCAGGCAAGCCGATTCCGAAACCTACGCCGATTGTGGTTGCGGTGGCTCCAGTCGCGGCGCCTGCACCGGCAGCGGCTGTTCCGGTGAAAGATGTTAAATTAGGTGTTGCGGTAAAAAAGTAGGGTAAGTGAAGCGTGAATCCAGTGCGTTGCATCACGCGTATTCGTACAAAGCGCACAAAGAAGTTTTCCAACTCGTGTCATTAATAACATAGGAGTGGCTCATGCAACGTGTACTTGCATTCACATCGCTGATAGCATCTGTCGTACTGGTTGCTAGCTGTGCCCAAACGCAAACTGCGCCAGAAATGACGGCCAAGGTAATGAAGGACGGCGACGTGGCGTTACCTGCCGACTACAGATCGTGGCCCGTTTATCTGAGCGAAGTTCAACGACCTGACGCCAAGCAAGTTCGTGAAATTTTCATCAACACAGTCGGC
>JANXWW010000038.1 GCA_025350945.1 Burkholderiales bacterium | reverse complement strand
AGAGAAACCAAAAACGCTGCTGCCGATTTATGGCTCTGATCTTTACGGCTATGCGCTCGACGATGCGCGCGCTAATTTGATCGCAAATGATCTCGCCGATTGCGTGCGCATCAAGCAAGCTAACATCCTCGAAATTTCCGCGCCAGAGGCGAGTGGCGTATTGGTGACCAATCCACCCTACGGCGAACGGTTAGGTGAAACAGCCGACTTAGCTGCGCTATATCCAAAATTAGGCGATGTGCTGAAACAAAAATTCGCGGGCTGGCGTGCGTATTTTTTTACCGGCGATACCGGGCTGCCAAAAGGTGTGCGCTTGTCGGCATCGAAAAAAACACCGCTCTTCAACGGCAAGCTCGAATGCCGACTTTACGAATACAAAATTATTGCGGGTAGTAATCGTAAAGAGGCGAAATCCTAAAACGGATGACGGAAACGCCTTTCGTGCAAGCGCTAGTGCGGCGTTTGAAGCATTTTTGCTCTAAGCGCCGCACCAGTTCTAGTGTTTTACTTGATAATTTCGAGATGCTCCAAACCTGCCGCCAAATCTTTTTCTTTCGATGATTTGCCTTCGAGCTTGATGCGGAGTCGCAAATCGTTCAGTGAATCTGCATTGCGCAATGCATCTTCGTACGAAATTAAATCCGCTTCGTAAAGATCGAACAGCGCATGGTCAAATGTCTGCATGCCAAGCTCGCGGGAGCGCTTCATGATCTCTTTGATCTCGTGCACATCGCCCTTGAAAATCAAATCCGAAATCAGCGGCGAATTCAGCATGATCTCGATTGCTGCCACGCGGCCTTTACCTTCTTTTTTCGGAATCAGGCGCTGCGAAACAAACGCTTTTAAGTTCAGTGACAAGTCCATCAGCAGTTGCGCACGACGCTCTTCCGGGAAGAAGTTGATAATCCGGTCCAGCGCCTGATTGGTCGAGTTCGCGTGCAAGGTAGACATGCAGAGATGGCCTGTTTCCGCAAACGCAATCGCGTAATCCATTGTTTCGCGGTCACGAATCTCGCCAATCAAAATTACATCTGGTGCCTGCCGCAAGGTGTTTTTCAGCGCCGCAAACCAGTTGTCGGTATCCACGCCCACTTCGCGTTGCGTGATCACGCAGTTGCGGTGTTCATGCACATATTCAACGGGGTCTTCGATAGTGATGATGTGGCCGAAACTATTTTCATTGCGGTAGCCGACCATCGCGGCGAGCGAAGTTGATTTGCCGGAGCCGGTGCCGCCAACAAAAATTACTAGGCCGCGCTTGGTCATCGCCACATCTTTTAACACCACCGGCAGGCCAAGCTCTTCAAACTTCGGAATGTTGGTGGTGATCGTCCGCATCACCAAACCAATGCGGCCTTGCTGTACGAATGCATTCACACGAAAGCGCCCGATACCGGCGGGCGAAATCGCAAAATTACATTCTTTGGTCGCCTCAAATTCGGCCGTCTGCTTGTCCGTCATCACCGAGCGCGCGATTTCGCCCGTGTGCACCGGTGACAAACTGGATTGCGAGACGGGCGTCATTTTGCCGTCGATTTTCATGGCAGGCGGAAAGCCAGCCGTCAGAAACAGATCGGAGGCTTTTTTTACCAGCATTGCGCGCAGCAATTCATGGACAAATTTGAGGGCTTGATCGCGTTCCATAATATTTCCTTGCTACATTTAATCCAACATTTAATCGAGTGGCTGAATGAGAATACTACGTTACACCAATTAGCCGAATGAGTCTTTATTGGCGGCTTTGCCGCGTGCTTCTGCCACCGTGATAACGTTGCGGCGCACTAAATCGGCCAGACATTGATCCATCGTCTGCATGCCCAGCGCCTGTCCTGTTTGAATCGCGGAATACATCTGTGCGACTTTTGCTTCACGAATCAAATTGCGAATCGCGGGCGTGCCGACCATGATTTCGTGCGCTGCCACACGGCCTGCGCCGTCTTTGGTTTTGCACAGCGTTTGCGAAATAACGGCGCGCAAGCTCTCGGACAACATCGCGCGAATCATTTCTTTTTCAGCGGCCGGGAAAACGTCAATAATCCGGTCAACCGTTTTTGCGGCGGAACTGGTGTGCAGCGTGCCGAACACCAAATGGCCCGTTTCAGCCGCCGTCATCGCAAGGCGAATTGTTTCCAGATCGCGCATTTCGCCCACCAGAATAATGTCCGGGTCCTCGCGCAACGCAGAGCGCAGCGCATTCGAAAACGATAGCGTGTGCGGGCCGACTTCGCGCTGGTTGATCAGACATTTTTTCGATTCATGCACGAATTCAATCGGGTCTTCCACTGTCAGAATATGGCCGTATTCATTGTTGTTAATGTAATCCACCATCGCGGCTAGTGTAGTCGATTTGCCTGAGCCGGTAGGACCGGTAACCAGCACGAGTCCGCGTGGTTGGTTCGAAATTTCCTGAAAACTTTTTGGCGCATTCAATTCTTCAAGTGATAACACCTTCGATGGAATCGTCCGCATCACGGCACCCGCGCCGCGCTGCTGCACGAATGCGTTTACGCGGAAGCGCGCGAGGTTCGGAATTTCAAACGAAAAATCGCACTCCAGATTTTCTTCATACTGCTTGCGCTGACCGTCGTTCATAATGTCGTACACCATGCCGTGCACATCGTCGTGCGTGAGCGCGGGCACGTTGATGCGGCGCACGTCACCATGCACACGAATCATCGGCGGTAGCCCGGCCGAGAGGTGCAAATCAGACGCCTTGTTTTTGACGCCAAAGGCCAGAAGTTCTGCGATTTCCATTTATACTTTCCCTTGAATTTGAGCGCGTGGGTTTGTTGCATTTACTTCACGTTGCCCAATGCGAGCGCAGTTCGCAAAATGTGTTGTGCAATAACCAAGTTTACCTGCGTCTTTCCCGGCTGATTATGTCCCCAATCAAAGCGAACTTGCAACACATTCAGCGCGCGATCTCGATTGCAAGTGCTATGGGAAGTACCCAATCAAAGCAGCAGGTTTCGCTTATTGCTGTCTCAAAAACAAAGCCGTCTGCTTTGGTGCGCGAGGCATTTGCTGCCGGGCAGCGGTTTTTTGGTGAAAATTATGTACAAGAAGGCATCGCTAAAATCGTCGAACTCAACGATTTGCGTGTAAGTGATACGGGAGGC
This sequence comes from Burkholderiales bacterium, assembly GCA_025350945.1. Lineage (GTDB taxonomy): Bacteria > Pseudomonadota > Gammaproteobacteria > Burkholderiales > Usitatibacteraceae > UKL13-2. Next base: position 10,626 of record JANXWW010000038.1, on the reverse strand, counting down.
ATTGAATGGCATTTTATCGGCCCGCTGCAAAGCAATAAAGCCCGGCTCGTCGCCCAGCATTTTGACTGGGCACACGGTGTGGATCGCTTGAAAATTGCCGAAGCGCTCGACAGAAACAGAGTGGGTTTACCGCCACTCAATATCTGTATTCAAGTCAACGTGAGCGCTGAACAGAGTAAGGGCGGCGTGATGCCGGACGAGGTTCTGGATTTGGCGTCGCAAGTTGCAACGTTACCGGGGTTGAAATTGCGTGGCCTAATGACGATTATCGAAAATACACAGGACGAGGCAACCCAGCGTGCGCAATTTGGCACGATGCGAAAATTGCAGCAGCGGTTGATTGCCAACGGGTTTGAAGTTGATACCCTGTCGATGGGGATGTCCCAGGATTTTCGTATTGCGATTGAGGAAGGTGCGACGATGGTCAGAATTGGTAGCGCGATCTTTGGTGAACGCGACGTTGCAAAACCAGGAAGCACAATATGATGAAAATCAGCTTTATCGGCGGTGGCAATATGACGCAGGCCATTTTGGGCGGCCTGCTCGCCAGCGGCCATGCTGCTCGCGATTGTTTCGTCATCGAGCCTATGGATAGCGCACGAACCAAGCTGTCTGCTCACGGTGTAGCCTCAAGTGCTGCTTGGGATGCACGTACGCTGGATGCGGATATCATTGTGCTCGCGGTCAAACCGCAAGTCATGCGCGTAGCCGTGGCACCGCTCGCAGCCGCACTTAACAAGCAAGTCGTGATTAGCATTGCCGCGGGTATTCGTACGACGGATTTATCGCGTTGGCTGGGTGGGCAGCAGTCAGCGTATCAGCGCATCGTGCGCGCTATGCCGAATACGCCTGCGCTGGTGCATGCGGGCATTACGGGCCTATACGCGATGCCATCGGTGACGGCGGATGAAAAATCAGCGGCAGAAAATTTGCTCGCTTCAGTCGGCAAAACAGTTTGGTTTGTTGATGAGGCGGCACTTGATGCGGTAACAGCGGTTTCGGGTAGCGGGCCTGCTTATGTTTTTTATTTTATGGAAGCACTTGAGAGAGCCGCGACCGAGCTGGGCTTTGATGCTAAGGCGGCCAGATTATTCGCGCTGGAAACATTTGCCGGCAGTGTGAAGCTTGCGCGGGAAAGCGCGGATTCCCCTGCAACATTGCGCGCCAACGTCACCTCAAAACGCGGCACCACCGAGCGGGCAATTGAAACATTTGATCGGACAGGTTTAAAAGAAAAATTTATTGAAGGCGTGAAAGCGGCAGCCGCGCGCAGCGTAGAGCTGGGCCAGGAACTGGCGCAAGAAGCGGGTGCGCCATAATGCTGCGCGAAACGCTGGTTTATGTGCTGGAAACAGTTGTTAATTTATTTGCGCTTGCCGCCCTTATGCGCTTTTATGCGCAGGCATTTCGTGCGTCTTTTCGTAATCCAATTGCGCAATTTATTGTTGCACTGACCGACTGGGCGGTGAAGCCGTTGCGACGTATTCTGCCGAGCGTAATGGGGCTCGATACCGCTTCATTTGTCGTGGCCTGGTTCACGCTGATTGTGCTGTGGTGGGCGATATTGATGATTCTGCAGTTAGCCGAAATGACGCATCCCTTGTTCTGGCCGGGGCTTTTGGCGTTATCGGTGGTGAAGCTCGCCAAATTGTCTATCTATCTCTTGATTGGCATTGTGCTGGTGCAGGCGGTGCTGTCGTGGGTGAGCCCGTATCATCCCATGCGTCCGTTTTTTGAAACCATGTCAAAACCATTTTTGCAGCCACTACGCCGGATCGTGCCGCTGATTGGGGGCGTGGATTTATCGCCCTTGCTGTTGCTGATTTTGTTGCAGATTTTATTGATGTTGCCGATTGTGTTTTTGGAGGCAGAAAGCTTCCGTCTGATGCGTGGGCTGGCGCTGAGATAAATTTCCCAGTAAGCTATCAGGCCAATAGAGAAATAAAGTACAGAACACAGAGCAATTGCAGCAGGCGCGCTTAGCTATTCGCGCTTAAAATAAACCGAATCAGGGATTGACGTAGCGCGTCATGATGGACAAACGTGGATAACAACGCCCAAGTCATCAATCGTTTTGAATCCGAAATCGCCCGGTATAACCGTTGGCGAGAGGATTTGTCCGGCGCGGTGAACGAATATCATGACTGGCTTGAGCGTACGAACCAGATCGACATTGGGCAATCCGTACGCTTTTATGATTTATTGGAATCCTTGAACCGTGGTCGCCTCATGATCGCGTTTCTGGCCGAGTTCTCGCGCGGAAAATCGGAGCTCATCAACGCACTCTTTTTTTCGAGCTTCAAAGAACGGTTGCTGCCGTCGGATGTGGGCCGTACCACGATGTGCCCCACCGAAATTTTTCACGACCCGAGTGAAGAGCCTTATCTAAAGCTGCTTTCGGTGGAGACGCGCTACCGCGATGAATCCATCTCGCAGTTAAAAAACATGCCGGTGGAGTGGTCGAAGATCAGGCTCAATATAAACGACACTGCATCCATGCGTCAGGCGCTGACATCGCTCGCGGACACCAAGCGTGTATACGCGCTGGATGCACGCATGATGGGTTTGATCCCGATGTTCGACGAGTCAGGAACAGGGCCCACCGAAGAGGACATTGTGGAAGTGCCCGCGTGGCGCTACGCGATTCTTAACTATCCGCATCCGCTGCTCACCAATGGTCTGTCGATATTAGACACGCCAGGTTTGAATGCACTGGGACTGGAACCCGAACTCACGCTGTCGACATTGCCAAATGCGCAAGCGGTATTATTTTTATTGGGTATTGATACCGGCGTGACCAAAAGTGATCTGGAAATTTGGGAGCGCTATGTGAAAGTTTCACAGCCGGCAAAGATCGCCGTGCTGAACAAAATTGATCTGATGTGGGATGAGCTGAAAACCCTGCCTGAAATCAAGGCGGGTATGTTGCGCATGGTTGAGGCCACCAGCAAAGCGCTTAATTTGGCACCTGAAAAAGTGTTTACCGTGTCTGCGCAGAAAGCACTTGTCGGACGCATCAAGAATGATGCGGATATGGTTGTACGCTCAGGCATTGAGCGGCTTGAGCAGTTTCTGGCCAATGAAATCATTCCGGTAAAACGTCAGCTACTGGCAAAGTCGGTCAGCACGGAAATTGGCGCGATGATGGCCACGAGCTACCAAGGCTGCACGCAAAAACTCGCTGCGAATGTAAAGCAGGTCGAAGAACTCAATCAGCTTGCCGGTAAAGGACGACATTTAGTGACCAGGATGTGGCAACAGGTCTCGGTTGAAAAAGAAGCGTACAACGCTGCGTTGGGGGAGTATAAAATTCAGCGCGCTGCCTTTAACGCGAAGCGAAACGCGCTCATTGATGCGTTCAATCCCGCCAAGCTCGATATCGCCTGCACCCGCAGCCTCGACGCCATCAACGGCTCATGGACAACGCCGGGCCTCACGCGGGGCATGCGTGAAATCATTCGCTCAATTAATGTCGAGTTCAATGTCTGCTCAAAAGCGGGTGAAGATATTTTGCAACTGATGGAACGCGTGTACAACACTTTTCATGAGCGCTTCAAGTTCGAGAAAATGGAAATGCCGCCACTTGATTTTGAATCGTCGCGCATCAAGCTGAAATTACTCGTGTATGAAACTGAACAGTTCTGCAAAGACCCGGTCAATATTGTGATGACCGAAAAGCGTTACATGGTGCGGCGCTTTTGGCGAATGCTGGTTGACCAAAGTCGTAAAATATTCAACGAGGCGCGCACTGAAACTGAGCGCTGGCTACAGAATGTGCCGATGCCGCTCGAAGCGCGGATCAAAGATCATAAAGCGCATCTTGAAGCACGTCTTGTCTCGCTGGGCTCCATTAATGACCGTGGCGGTGCCATGCAGGAAGAGCTGCACAAACTACAGGGTCAACGTCGCGCGATTGAAGATGAGCTGCAACTGATCAGTCGTTTGGTGGCCAAGATGCGCGATATTGGCGCTGCGCCCAAAACGTAAATTCCTAAACCAGAATCACGTCGAATTGCTCCTGCGTGTACGAGCTTTCTACGGACAACGAAATTGGTTTTTTGATGAAGTCTTCCAGCATTGTCATGCTCTGCGACTCTTCATCCAGGAACCGATCAATCACACTTTGCGAACCCAAAATGCGAAATTCCTTGGCGTCAAACTGGCGCGCGGAACGCGTGATTTCGCGAAGTATTTCGTAGCAGACAGTTTGCGCAGTTTTGATTTCGCCGCGCGCGCTGCAGGTGGGACAAGCCTCGCAAAGAATATGCGCCAGACTTTCGCGGGTGCGCTTGCGCGTCATCTCGACCAGGCCCAAATGTGAAAAGCCATTTACCGTCACGCGCGTACGATCACGCGCAAGCGATTTTTTGAACTCGGTGAGCACGGCGTTTTTATGCTCATCGTTATCCATATCAATAAAATCAACGATCACAATCCCGCCCAGATTGCGCAGGCGCAGTTGTCGTGCGATGGCTTGCGTGGCTTCCAGATTGGTTTTGAAAATCGTGTCATCCAGGCTGCGCCCGGACACGAATGCGCCCGTGTTTACATCCACCGTGGTCAGCGCTTCGGTCTGATCGATGATCACATAGCCACCCGATTTTAAATCCACGCGGCGTGAAAGTGCCAGCTCAATTTCGTCTTCGATATCAAATAAATCAAACAGTGGGCGCTCGCCCGTGTAATGCTCCAGAATGCTCAGTGATTTTCGCGTGTAGTGTTCGGCAAATTCCTGCAGACGTGCGTGGGTTTCCTTGGAGTCCACAATAATGCGCTCGGTGTCGGATGTGACCAGATCACGCAGCGCACGCATGGTGAGATCGAGATCCTGATATAGCACCGATTGCGCGGCAGCTGTCTTGGATTTCTCCACAATGCCGCGCCACAGCTTGATCAAATAGGCGATGTCTGCAGTCAGCTCTTCATCAGTCGCCGCTTCTGCGACGGTGCGAACAATGAAGCCGCCCGCCTCGCCTTCAGGCATTAACTCATGCACTTTTTCGCGCAGATGTTCGCGCTCGGCTTCGTCTTCAATGCGCTGCGAAATGCCGATGTGATGGTCACCGGGCAGATAAACCAGCAATCGCCCGGCGATAGAAACCTGCGTGGAAAGGCGTGCACCTTTGCTGCCAATGGGATCTTTAATGACTTGCACGACCAGCGTCTGGCCTTCATGCAACAGTTTTTCAATCGGCTTTTGTTCTGCGGCCTTGTCAGTGCCGCGATCATTGTTCGTGTCGCCATTCTTTACGCCATTTTTGTCGTTATGTTTATTGCTCGACCACAAATCGGCCACATGTAAAAAGGCGGCGCGCGACAAGCCAATATCGATAAACGCGGATTGCATGCCCGGCAGCACGCGGCCTACACGACCCAGATAAATATTGCCTACCAGTCCGCGGTTTGAAGCGCGCTCGACATGCAGCTCCTGCACAGCACCTTGCTCCATGATGGCAACCCGCGATTCCTGCGGCGTCACGTTAATTAAAATTTGCTCGTTCAAGGCAGTGCCTCACATTTTTTTCGTTGAGTGAGTGTACCGTACGATAGGTGCTATAGGTACGGGTGGAGCGGATGATAGGAGGCAATTCGATTGCAACACACAGGCAACTGCTACCTTACACCACCATGCCAACCTTCTTGAGCAGCATAGTCGTTTCATGCAGCGGCAGACCCATTACACCGCTATAGCTGCCATGTAGCTCGGCAATCCATTTTGCTGCATGGCCTTGAATTGCATAGGCACCAGCTTTATCCATCGGCTCTCCTGTATCGATATAGCGCTTTATTTCAGCCGGTGCCAGCGTATCAAAAGTAACCCGACTTATCGATAGCGCAACATGGGTTTCGTGGTTGAACGACAGCGCAAGTGCTGTCATGACTTCATGCGTTTGACCGGACAGAGTGGACAGTATTCGCGTGGCATCGGCGACATTTTCCGGCTTGCCAAAAATTTCATCGTTGAACGTGACAGTGGTGTCTGCGGTCAGGATCGGGCATGGCGGCAGCTTGCGCGCCTGCACGCCGCGGGTCGCGGCATCTGCTTTCAGGCGCACGATGCGTTGCACATAGTCGCGCGGCTTTTCGTTTGGCAAAGGCGTCTCATCAACATCAATGCGCAACGACTGTTCGCGCACCATGAGCAGCGCGAAATGTACGCCGATCTGTTTTAACAATTCGCGTCTACGCGGGCTTTTTGATGCCAGATAGATTTGTTGCGGTGCGCTGGCCATGCTGAGCCTTTGAATTACTCTCGGTGATAGGGATGATTTTGCATTAACGAGAACGCCCGATACAACTGCTCCACCAGCATCAAGCGCACCATTGCGTGTGGCAGTGTACAACCAGACAGCGCAATTGTTTTTTTAGCGCTTTGTTTGAGCGCAGGTGCCAGCCCGTCGGCGCTGCCAATCATAAAACACGGGCTCACGCCAGTAGCCATCCACGATTTTAACCATGCCGCCAGTTCAGATGTTTTAATCATTGCGCCGCGTTCATCGAGCACAATTACCTCAGCATTCTTAGGCACAACCGCCTTTATCCGTGCGGCTTCCAGCTCTAAAACCTTTGGAATCGCCCGACTAGCGCGGTCTTCTGGTTTTAATTCTATCAAATCAATGCGCGCCTCAGCGGGCATGCGCTTCGCATATTCATCCACGCCGGTCTGAATCCAGGCCGGCATTTTGTGGCCGACGGCGATGATATGAAGTTTCAAGTAAGACGTTGCTTCGCACGCAAAACAGCCTCGCGCACTTGGCGCGGCGCGGTTCCGCCGAGGTGATCGCGACTCGCGAGTGAGCCTTCGAGCGTCAATACCTGAAACACATCATCACCTATTAACGGGGAGAATTTTTGCAATTCAGCCAGCGATAAATCAGACAAATCTTTGCGCGCGGTTTCAGCCGCTTTCACCGCATACGCGACGGCCTCATGCGCATCGCGAAACGGCAAGCCTTTCTTTACCAAGTAATCGGCGAGGTCGGTTGCGGTCGCGAATCCTTTCAACACCGCCGCGCGCATATTGTCTTTTTTTACCGTGATCCCGCTCGCCATATCGGCCATCAGTGTTAACGAATCGCGCACCGTATCGACGGTATCAAACAGCGGCTCTTTGTCTTCCTGATTGTCTTTGTTGTAGGTGAGCGGCTGGCCTTTCATCAAAGTTAAAAGCGCTACCAGATTGCCATTCACCCGCCCCACTTTGCCGCGCACCAGCTCGGCCACATCCGGGTTTTTCTTTTGCGGCATGATTGATGAGCCGGTGCAAAAACGATCCGCCAAATCGATAAACGCAAAATTCGGATTCATCCAGATAATCAGCTCCTCGCAAAACCGCGACAGATGCGTCATCACTAAACTTCCCGCAGCAACAAATTCAATCGCAAAATCACGATCTGATACCGCGTCGAGCGAGTTTTCGCAAACACCGTCAAAGCCCAATTCGCGCGCAACAAATTCACGATCAATCGGAAATGTGGTGCCCGCTAGTGCTGCGGCACCAAGCGGCAAATGATTCATGCGTCGCCGCACATCCGCCATTCGCGATTCATCACGCGACAGCATTTCTACATACGCCATCAGGTGATGGCCAAAGGTCACCGGCTGCGCGACTTGCAGATGGGTGTAGCCGGGCATCACGGTGTCGGTATGCTGCTCGGCCAGATCTACCAATGCCAATTGCGTCACGCGCAGCAGACGAATAATGTGATCAATTTCGCCGCGCAGCCATAGGCGAATATCGGTCGCCACCTGATCGTTTCGCGAGCGGCCCGTGTGCAGCCGTTTGCCCGCATCGCCAATCAGCGCGGTCAGTTTGGCTTCGATATTCATGTGCACATCTTCGCGATCTATCGACCATTCGAAACGATGCTCGTAAATTTCGGTGGCGATCTCGCGCATGCCGCGCTCAATATCGGCCAAATCTTTTGCACTCAGCACGCCGACCTTGTTGAGCATCTTCGCGTGCGCGAGCGAGCCCTGAATATCGACTTCGGCCAGACGTTTATCGAACGATACCGAGGCGGTAAAACGCTTGACCAACTCACTGACCGGTTCATTAAAGCGCGCAGACCAACCAGCGGGGCCTTGAAAAGATGAAGACATGATGTGGTGTATTTTTAAATGAAAATCGCGCAGAATCAGGCAACATAACCAACATTCGCCAACATGCGCATGAAAAATAAAGACTAATGAGTATAGTGCAAGCCAACAAAAAACCGGTGATGCCAGAGGAGAAAGATACGGCTTCTGCCATGCCCGCCCGTTTGCAGGCCACCGCACGGCTGCCCAACTTCTGCAATCTGGGCATCATGCTGCGCTTGCTGGTGATTATCAATCTGCTGTGTATTGCGGCGGCAGTGGTGCGCGCGGATCAGTTGTATGAAGTGTGGCGACAGTTTTTGATTATCTCCGCTGTCGCGCAGCCAGTCATTATCGTCTCGCTGGTGTTGGGCTGTGGTTTGCGGCGCGTGTTGACCGGGCTTTCTTATCCTTTTGCGGTGATGTTTTTGCTTCTGGTTGAGGCGTTTATCGCTGCGCTATTTTGGTGGTGGCTGGCGCTGATTTCGCCGTTCGATCAGCCAATTCAGCTTTGGCAATATGCATTCTTTTTTGTGTTCGCGACTGGTGTAGCGCTGCTGTATTTTGATCTTCGTGCACGCGCGCTGTCACCGGCGCTGACTGAGGCGCGTTTGCAAGCGTTACAGGCGCGGATTCGGCCACATTTTTTATTCAATTCAATGAACGCGGTACTCTCGCTGATTCGCACTGAACCCAAACGCGCCGAACGCATGCTCGAAGATATGTCCGAGCTTTTTCGCGTGCTAATGGCTGATAACCGCAAACTTTCGCCGTTGGCAGATGAGCTAATGTTGTGTCGTCGTTATCTGGAAATTGAACAAATTCGTTTGGGTGACCGGCTCATTGTCACCTGGCAGGTGGATGCAATGCCTGCAGATGCGCTGGTACCGCCGTTGATTTTGCAGCCGTTGATTGAGAACGCGGTGTATCACGGTATCGAGCCGCGTGAATTGCCTGGCGAGCTAAAAATTGCGATCAAGCTCAAAGGCAATCAAGTGGTGATTCGTCTGACCAATCCGTATCAGGCCGATTCCACGCATGTGTCCGGAAACCGCATGGCGATTGCCAATATTCGCGAGCGTTTGCAGCTTCATTTCGATGCGGAGGCGAGCTTGAAAGCCGTGATCGCCAAGGATCATTATGTGGTGCGGATAGCCATGCCCAACATTAATCGCGAGCCGTAAAATGACCAACGCACCCAGCAAAATTTTGATTGTTGACGATGAAGCTCCCGCGCGCCGCCGCCTGCGCGATCTGCTCGACGATTGCCGCGAATCGTTCGCATTGGCGATTGCAGATGAGGCCGCAAACGGGGTTGAAGCCATTGAAATTATCAGCAATGGTGGCATCGATATTGTGCTGACCGATATCCGCATGCCGGTGATGGACGGGCTCGAAGTGGCACGCCATGTCGCGAAAATGGATGCGCCACCGAAGCTGATTTTTACCACCGCGTTCGATGAATATGCGGTCAAGGCGTTTGAACTAAACGCCGTCGATTATTTATTAAAACCGATCAAGCAAGAACGTTTGCTCGCGGCCTTAAAGAAAGCGAGTTCGGTGCGCGCGGCGCAAGCGGAGGCGATCGCCGAAGCAACGAAAGCACGTCGCCGACATCTGTCGATTCACGAGCGCGGAAAAATTATTTTGGTACCGGTGGATGACATTATTTTTTTACGGGCTGAACTGAAATACGTCACGGTGAAAACGCTCGCCAAAGAATATTTGCTCGAAGAATCGTTGACCAAGCTGGAAGATGAGTTTGGTGAATTATTCGCGCGCGTGCATCGCAGTGCGCTGGTTGCGCGCAAGGCGGTAACGGGTTTTGAAAAAGTGAATGGCAATGCCGATCAAGCAACTGAGAATGGCGCGGATAAAGAAGAACCAGGCGGCGCGTATTGGGTGGTGGTACTGAAAGGCGTTGATGAAAAACTTCCCGTGTCACGGCGTCAGCAGCACGTAATACGTGATTTTTAAACACAAGCGCTGGCGTGCCGTTCCAGGCATTTATCAGCCGAAACGCTCGCTAGTATTAGAGATTGCGCTGTCGTGAGCTGCATAAAATAAGAATGTGGTTTCTCTTCCAAGGTAATTTATGTCATCGCTATTGTTGTCGCTACTTGAAACGCGTGTGCTCGGTGTGCTGGTTGAAAAAGAGCGCACCGTGCCGGATTCGTATCCGCTGACCCTAAATTCGCTGGTGTCAGGATGCAACCAAAAAAATAACCGCGACCCGCTGCTGAACGTCAGTGACGAAGAAGTGCAAGTCGCGATTGATGTATTGAAATCGCGATCGCTCGTAATTGAATCCAGCGGCAGTCGCGTGATGCGCTATGCGCACAACGTTGGGCGGGTGTTGCGCGTTCCGGAGCAGGCGGTGGCATTATTGGCGAGCCTGCTATTGCGTGGGCCGCAGACGACGGCCGAATTACGCATCAACGCAGAACGCCTGCATAAATTTGCCGACATCAGCGCCGTGGAAGGTTTTCTCGATGAGCTCACGACAAGAGGAGATGAAGCGGGCGGTGCGCTGGTCATTAAATTATC
>JANXWW010000016.1 GCA_025350945.1 Burkholderiales bacterium | reverse complement strand
TTCGATCAAGGAAATTTTCTTTTCGCGCCGCCAGCCCTTGAGTTGTTTTTCGCGCTCGATGGCTGACTTTACATCCGTTGTATCTTCGAAATAAACCAGCCGGTCAATGTTGTATTGCTGGGTAAAACCTTCAACAACCTTGTTTTTGTGCTGTCACCATCTCTGCTCCAGATTGCTCGTCACGCCAATATAAAGTCGGCGGGATTTGCTGGCGAGAATGTAGACGTAATAGGTGCGGGACATAGGAATACTGACGTAAATAAAAGTTAGTAACCAACCTAATCATTGTCATTCCGAGCAGCTTTTGCGAGGAATCTGCTGTAGCTGGTGGAGCCATTACGAAAGATTTCTCGTGAGAGCAACTCGGAATGACAGTGACACTTTTAATGAGCACATAACGGCACGCTTAACCCCGCTCCAACAACATCGCCCCGCCCTGTCCGCCGCCGATGCATAAACTCGCCGCCGCACGTTTGCCACCGGTGCGTTCAAGCACCTTCAACGCATGCAGCACCACGCGCGCGCCAGATGCGCCAATCGGATGGCCAATCGCGATCGCGCCACCATCGACGTTAAATTTCGTGCGATCAAACTTTCCAAATTTCGCAAACGCTGCGGAATCAAGTCCCAACTTTTCTTTGCAATACGCTTCGGACTCCCATGCCGCCAAACAGCCCAGCGCCTGCGCGGCGAAGGCTTCATTAATTTCGAGCGCATCCAAATCGTTTAAACCCAAACCATTTCGTTGCAACATTGGCGTGATCGCATACACGGGACCCAAGCCCATTTCAGCCGGATCGAGCGCGCTCCATTGCGAATCGATAATCGCGCCGAGTGGTTTTAAATTGTATTTGGCAACCGCTTCTTCGGACGCCAAAATCAGCATGGCCGCGCCATCGGTTACCTGCGACGAATTACCGGCCGTCACGTTGCCGTAGGTTTTATCAAATACGGGGCGCAACTTTGCCAATCTTTCCGGTGTGGAATCGGTGCGCACGCCGTCATCTTCTTTATAGACATTTCCAACGCCATCGATCAACGGTTCGATTTCACCGTAATGCCCAGCCGCGCGGCCAGCCAATACTTTCTGATGCGATTCCGCTGCGAATTCATCCATCATCTGCCGCGTAATGCCGAAACGTTTCGCGACGATTTCGGCGGTTTGCCCCATCGTTAATTTCACAATCGGGTCAGTCAAGCCTTTCAGAATCGCGATCACAGGGGCCAAATACGCGAGACGAAATTGCACCGCCACACCGGCGCGTTGACCAAACGATTTCGCCGCGTACCAATCTGCCAACCAGTTCACCATTTTCGGGCCGTACAGCAGCGGCGCGTGGCTCATCGCATCGCAGCCACCGGCTAACACCAGATGCGATTTACCCACGAGAATATTCACATAAGCCGAATCAAGCGCCTGCATGCCCGACGCGCAATTACGCATCACCGTCCATGCGGGGACTTTATCGCCACAGCCTAACCGTAATGACACCACGCGCCCGATATTGGCTTCGTCCGCGCTCGGCATCGCCGCGCCCACAATCACCTCGTCAAATTCAGTGGGCGAAAACGATTGCCGCGCGAGCAACGGACGGCCACAACCGACCGCCAAATCGCCTCCGGAGAATGGGCCTAATTTTCCCTTGGCTTTTAAAAACGGTGTGCGCGCACCATCGACCACATAAACTTTTTTCATTTTTATTCTGCTGCCAGGCTATGCTGCCAATCGTTAGACTGCGCAACCGCGAGTCCAAAGTTTTTATCGAAATCATCCACGCGAACCACTTCCTTGGTCATCACGCGGGCACGCTTCCACAATGCCAATTCAGTTTCGGTAATGACCGATAACTTCATCGCCTCTTCAAACATCGGCTCGACAATTTTTGTAGATAATCGGCCCGCACGCTGTGCTGCGCGGACTTTCGCTTCCACCGGCTCAGCCGCGATCACGGCATTCATGGCCGCATTCAAGTGACCAAAAATATCTTTCTCATCATTCGGCAAATACATGCCCGCGATCAGGCGATCACGCGCCGCGCCTGGATTAATCAGCATCTTCGCAACGTCATGACCCATTGCGTCCGATGGCTGAATTAAGGTCATGCCTTTCGGGAACACCAGACGGCGCAAAATCCAGGCGACCGGGCGATTCGGAAAGTTGCCAATGATGCCGTCCATCGCGACTTGCATCTTGAACGCGCAATCGTAAAGCGCCCATTTCAGCAGCGGCAATTCATCTTTTTGCTGGCCGCGCTCATCGTAAAATTTCAGCACGCAGGACGCCATATAAAGATTCGACAACACATCGCCCAGACGCGCAGAAAGTTTTTCTTTGCGCTTGAGCGAGCCGCCGATAATGAACATGGATGTATCCGCCAGCAGCGCAAACGCCGACGAGAATCGCGTCATCTGTTGATAGTAGCGCTTGGTTTCAGCGTCCGCCGGGGCGGGCAATCCGAGCCCGCCGGTGATGCCCGTCCACAACGCGCGAGCGGCGTTCGACATCGTGAATTTGATGTGGCCCCAGAAAGCATCGTCAAATTTATTCACGTCATCTTCGCGCGCCGCTTTCATTTCCGTTAGCACCCACGGATGGCAACGAATTGCGCCCTGACCAAAAATAATCAGTGAGCGCGTCAGGATATTCGCGCCCTCCACCGTGATCGCAATCGGAATCTGCTGATACGCGCGGCCCAGATAATTATTGGGCCCCATGCAAATACCCTTGCCGCCGTGAATATCCATCGCGTCGTTCAGCACGATGCGCATGCGTTCGGTCGCGTGAAATTTTGAAATCGCGGATAACACCGATGGCTTTTCGCCAAGATCGAGCGCACCTGCCGTAATCGTGCGCATCGCGTCAACCAGATACGTGTTCGCACCAATGCGTGCGAGCGGCTCTTCGATACCTTCAAATTTGCCAATCGGCATTTTGAATTGCTGACGCACGCGCGAGTACGCGCCCGACGAAAACGCCGCCACTTTACCCGCCGCAATCGACTGCGCAGGCAACGAGATCGAGCGCCCGGCGGCCAAACATTCCATCAACATGCGCCAGCCTTGGCCGACCATCGGCTGACCGCCGATTACCCAATCCATCGGAATGAACACGTCCTTGCCAGAGTTCGGGCCGTTCATAAACGCGGCATTCAATGTCGCGTGGCGACGACCAATATTCACGCCGCGTGTGTTAGTCGGAATCAATGCACAGGTAATGCCCAAATCGGTTTCGCCACCGAGTAATTTATCCGGGTCAAAACACTTGAACGCCAGCCCTAAAATCGTCGCAATCGGTCCTAATGTGATGTAGCGTTTTTCCCATGTCACACGTAGCCCCAGCGTTTCCTTGCCTTCCCACATTTGTCGGCACACGATTCCCGTGTCGGGCATCGATGCGGCATCTGATCCGGCTTCAGGAGCCGTCAACGCAAAACACGGAATCTCCAAACCTTTCGCCAGACGCGGGAGGTAATAATCTTTTTGCGCCTTCGTACCGTAATGCATCAGCAATTCGCCGGGGCCCAATGAATTGGGCACCATGACCGATACCGCCGCGGTGGCTGAACGAGTCGAGATTTTCATCACGGTTTGGCTATGGCCATAGGCCGAAAAACCAAGACCGCCATATTCCTTCGGAATAATCATGCCGAGGAAGCCTTTATCCTTGATGAATTGCCAGACTTTTGGCTCCAGATCATGCAACTCGTGGGTGGTTTTCCACTCATCGATCATGCTGCACAGCTCGTTGGTCGGGCCGTCAATAAACGCTTGTTCTTCAGCAGTTAGTTTTGCCTTGGGCACATTCAACCATTTATTCCAGTCCGGTTTACCGGAAAACAAATCGCCATCCCACCATACCGTGCCCGCCTCGAGCGCTTCCTGCTCGGTTTGCGACATTTGCGGCAGCACTTTTTTATACAGATCGAAGATCGGCACCGTGAGCAAACTCATGCGAATCGATTTCACATTCGCGATCACCGTACCACCCAAAAATACGAACCATAAAATCCCCGCAGCGGCACCCGTGAGTACACCAGTCACGGTGAGCGCGAGCAGCGTGACGCCGACCACGGCAGACCAGATCGCCGCGCTGGCCGCGTGATAGGCCAAAGCCCAGACAATCGCAACCGCGAGCACAACACACAATAAAATCGTCAGCATGATGACGTCTCCTCTTTCAGATAAAACAAAAAGTCAAAAAATCAGGTTTCTTGAAACCATTGGTGCGCGTCGCTCGCCTGAGCCAACGGTGCGCGCAGACCTGCGGCGAGAAAAGGGGCCAAACGCTTCAATAACAACTCGTCGTTGTTAACCTCTTCCGGGTGAAATTGCGCGATCATTTTCAGCGCATCAGTGCCAGCTAATGTGTACGACAGCGCGCCCATCACAAAGTGCAGACGCCACGACACTTCCTCGCGCGGCAAATGCGGCAGCGCACGCGCAAACGCGGCGCGATAACGGGCAATCATTTCCGCATATTGATTCGACAAAAATTCGCGAATGAACGGCGCAGGATCAGCATACGCACGGCCCAGCAAGCGCAGAAAATTCTTGCCGCCTTGCTCATGATCGCGCGCCAATTTCAGTGCCGGAATAAACATCGCTGAAATAATGACTTCGCACGTGAGCGCTTTGTTCCCGGCGGCAGTTTCATAATTCGTCAGTAACTGCATGCGATCCTGATTCATCGGATCGAGCCTGCGCGTTAACACCGCCTGAAATAATTCCTCCTTCGAACCAAAATGATAATTCGCCGCCGCGAGATTGACCGCTGCAGCTGTCGTGATCAACCGCAATGAAGTCGCTTCAAAACCGTGCTCCATAAAAAGCTCTTCAGCAGCATCGAGAATGCGCGACTTGGTATCGGCTTCAACGGCAACTTCACTTATACGAATCGGCTTTTGAATTGCTGAAATGGCCATGAGTTGTTTAATAACAAAGAGTTAGAGTCGGATTAAGCAAGTTTAGGAACTAATTCAAACACTCGTTTGAAACTAGCGTATTACTCGGCGCTGGAGGTGTCAATCACTTTTGATGTTGCGGCGCAGCATAATTTATAAACTCATTTACTGGCGCGCTGTTTGAGGCATTTATGGCTCGTGATGACCGCCGGTATTAGACTTTCGGCATGTTATTTCAAACAGCTTCACGCGAGGAATTGCTTGCCGCATCTCAAAAGTTGCCGATGCATTTCGGCACTCAATGTGCAAAACGTTAAATCACGTTGCGCCGCACGCTCGCGAATGTTATTTTGCGAAATCACTATTTCAAAACGATTCCATGAAAACAATCCCGCACGTTTTAACGTTGGCGCTATCGGTAGCATCAACTTTAAGTTTTGCTGAAACCAGTAAGGTCGTTGCGTCTTCATCCCTTCCCGATAAACCCGGTGTCGACACTGTTTATTTCGACACCAAAGCCACACCCTGTGACGATTTTTATCGCTATGCCACAGGGCACTGGCAAGATGCCAGTGTGATTCCGAAGGACAAGGCACGTTGGGGGGCCTTCGATCAAATTGGCGAGCGCAATCGCGAGGTGATGAAATCGATTTTAAAAAGCGCCACTGCAGCCCCTGCTGGCTCAATCAAACGCAAGGTTGGGGATTTTTACGCAAGCGGTTTGAGCGCTGAGAAAATGGATGCCAAAGCAAGCTTGAATACCGCGTTGGACATCGCCAAAGATCCGGCTTACAGCAAATCGATGGCGAGCGCTTTTGCACTGCTGCACAAACAAGGCACACCGGTGGGATTTAATTTTGCGGTGCGGCAAGACCAGAAAAATTCATCGCGCTATATCGTGCAGCTATTTCAGGGCGGGCTTGGTTTACCGGAGCGCGAATATTATTTTTCGACAGACGAGCGCAGCAAAAAACAGCGTGAAGCCTATGTGGCGCACATCGCAAAAATGCTCGCCTTGTCTGGGCTGAATACGGGCGACGCTGCCAAAAGTGCCGCCGACATCATGGCACTCGAGACCGCATTGGCCGAGGCCGCAATGACGCGTGTTGAAGCACGCGATCCTGACAAAACGTATAACTTGATGACGCTCGACAGTTTAAAAAAACTTGCGCCTCATTTTGATTGGAGCGCTTTTTTTTCAACGCTCAATATCGACACCGTTGGCGATATCAACGTGGGACAACCAAAGTTTTTTGAAGCACTCTCCACGCTCGCCAAAGACACGCCGCAATCGATCTGGCGCGCGTACAACGTGTGGCACACCTTGCGCACGATGAGCCCAAATATGGCTGGTGAATTTGAAAAAGAAAATTTTGCGTTCTACGGCAAAGTGCTCACCGGTGTGGAAGAAATGGAGCCGCGCACAGATCGCGTGATTGCCACGATTGACCGCACAATGGGTGAGGCGATTGGCCAGTTGTACGTTGAAAAAGCATTCAGCCCAAGCGCGAAAGCAAAGGCGCTTGATCTGGTGAAAAATGTGCGCGCTGCGATGCGTGACCGCATTGAAGCGCTCGACTGGATGAGTGCGGAAACAAAAAAAGAAGCGACCATAAAACTGGACGCGATTGCAGTCAAGATTGGCTATCCGGATACGTGGAAAGATTATTCCGCAGTCGAAATCAAGCGCGATGATTATTTGGGCAACATCATTCGCGCCACGCGCGTGGAATTTCAGCGGCAGGTGGATCGACTTGGCAAGCCGATTGATCGCAACACGTGGTCAATGTCGCCGCCAACCGTGAACGCGTATTACAACGCCAGCATTAACGAAATCGTGTTTCCCGCTGGGATTCTGCAATCACCTTTCTTCGATGAAAAAGCGGATGATGCATCCAACTACGGCGGCATCGGCATGGTGATTGGCCACGAGCTCACGCACGGCTTCGATGATCGCGGTCGTAAATTTGATGCGATTGGCAACCGTCGCGATTGGTGGACTGCGGAGGATGCCACCCGCTACAACGTGAAGGCTGACGCCATCGCCAAGCAATATGAAGCGTATCAACCCCTGCCCGGCGTAAGCATCAACGGCCGCGCCACACTTGGTGAAAACATCGCTGATTTTGGCGGTCTGCGTGTCGCTTATTTGGGCATGCAAAAGGCGCTCGCTTCGTCAAATTCAAACGGCAAAAAAATTGACGGTCTCGACAACGAAAAACGCTTTTTTATCAACTACGCGCAATCATGGCGGCAGAACGTGCGCGAAGCCGAATTGCGCCGTCGATTACTCACCGATTCGCATTCGCCCGCGCAATACCGCGTACTCGGCCCACTCGGAAATTTGCCGGAGTTTCAGCAGGCGTTTGGCTGCAAGGTGGGGGATCGAATGGTGAGAGCGGCCAGCGATCAGGTGACGGTTTGGTAAGAAAACAACCGCGTTCAATTGAACACATCAAGCACGTACAAGACCTCAAACCGCACGCAAACGATCAACATATCCTCGCTAAAAACCAATCCAAGCTCAGGGCCGGTTCTCGTGAAATAGTCGAGGTGAGCGCTGCGCCAGTACACGAGCGAGCCATCTCCTTCACCCTCGCAGGCCGCGAAGCCAGACCCCACCGCATGAAACGGAACGATATCCACCGCGGTGTTGCGCGTCACAAATACGGGTTTATTGTAGTAATCCAAAACAATGCAAATATCGCCGATCTGCGGCACCGGCAATTTTTCGATGGCATAAGCGGCATACAAACTCGCGCCACCGCGTTTTTTGCCACTGGCAATAAGGGCGAGTAAATCAAATGACAGCTCTGCCGAATCGCCATATTGATCGATAGAAATAACGCCATCCGGTAAAGGCGTGCCACGCGATGCCAATGCCACTCGCATGTCGTCAATGATTCGTTGTTTTTTAGCCGCAGTCAGTTCCACTGATATTTCTATTTTTTAATACGATTTTTATACGCGATACCTTGTTAATTCAGGTAATCAATGCGCCATTTATTCGGCTGAACAAATAGCGCATCACCATGGGGCGATGACAATATCGCTCATCAGTCTATAGCGTCAAAGTTTTTTCTATGTCAAGTAACTTGAACCGCGCCATGGCCAGATTTGATTTTGATTTGTCCAATACGATATACAGGAATAGCCCTTGTTTCGTGGCCAGCGGACGAATAATGTGATATTGCGTGCCCAACGTAATCAGCATATCTTCAATTGTCTCGCGAAGACCAAGCGCTACCATGGTTTTCATTTTTGCTTTGATGACTTCTGTATTGCCT
>JANXWW010000388.1 GCA_025350945.1 Burkholderiales bacterium | reverse complement strand
TAAAAAAGCATTTAACGCAATAGAGGAAATGCGCTTGCCCGGCCCCGATGGCAAGCTCATGCATGGATGTGTCCGCATCGGCGATTCTATACTCATGCTGACCGAAGAGAATCCTGCTTGGGGCGCGTTTGGCCCAAAGGCGTTAAAAGGTTCGGCCGTTACGATTCATCTGACCGTGGCCGATGTAGACGCCGCATTCGCGCAAGCCGTGGCAGCCGGTGCTAAGGTGACGATGCCGATTGCGGATATGTTCTGGGGTGATCGCTACGGCATGCTGGAAGACCCGTTTGGTCACAAGTGGTCGGTGGCGACGCACACGCGCGATATGACCCAAAACGAAATTCAGACAGAGATGGGTGAAGCGATGGCAAAGATGAAAGAACCCGGCACCGCGAACGCAGAAAATTAATCTTGCCACAAAGAACAACATCAGGAACAACATCAGGAGCACCATCATGAATTACATCGACATATTTATCGCAGCCGTACCCACTGTAAACCGCAGTGCTTATCTGGAGCACGTCCAGGCAACGACCGCCATGCTTAAAGATCACGGCGCATTGAAAGTAACTGAATGCTGGGGAGATGACATTCCCGAAGGAAAATTAACATCGCTGCCAATGGCTGTGCAATGCAGTAAGGATGAAACGGTCGTGTTTTCATCAGTGACGTGGCCATCGCGGCAGGCGCGCGACGACGGTATGAAAAAATTTATGGCGGACCCACGACTTGAATCTGTCTCCATGCCGTTCGACGGCAAGCGCTTGATCTTTGGTGGGTTTCAAACCATATCCGAGGCCTAATTTTAAAGTCCAATTGATTCAGCGTGTAAGCAAAGGCTGAATCCAATGACTAAACTAACAGCATATTTTTAAAGGATTTCAACATGAAAAACCTGCCCGTCATTACGAAGAAACTTACCGTAAAGCTCATCATCACTTCAGCCATTGCCCTCTCAAGTGTGCACGCGTGGGCCGGAGATTTTTTTGAGAAAGATAACGTCGCGATTCGCGGCTACGATCCCGTTGCTTATTTTCAGGCAGGCAAGCCGGTGAAAGGAACACCAGATTATAAATTCGAGCATAAGGGCTCCATGTTTCACTTTTCATCGCAGGCAAACCGCGATGTCTTCGCGGCGAATCCTACTCGCTATGCACCGCAGTACAACGGCTTTTGTGCTTTCGGCATGGCCAGCGGCTACAAAGCGGCCATTGACCCAAATGCGTTTACGGTGGTCAATGACAAGCTCTATTTAAACTATAACAAGGACATACAAAAACAATGGAGCGCTGATGTGCCCGGTAACGTGAAGAAAGCAGACGGGGAATGGCCCAAAGCTTCGCAGCAAACGAAAGTGATTGAGTAATCACAACCGAATGCTGCTGGCACCAGTCGTATGCAAGTACACAAGTAACGTTGAAAGGAATGCGGCTATGAGAAAAATTATCGCGGCTCTGGTGATGTCGCTGGACGGATTCATTGAAGGCCCGAATGAAGCGCTTGATTGGATTGACACGTGGGACGACCCCTTTGATGATATGTATCCGAATATCGATGCATGCATCTTGGGCGGAAAAATGTATCCTGGCTATCAACAATATTGGCGCGCGATTCTGGCCAATCCGACCGGTTTCCTCCCTTTCAGCGGCAAGGTTGCCTCTCAGGGCGAGATTGACTACGCGCATTTTGCCGACCGCACGCCGCATTTTGTTTTATCAAAAACGCTGGAAATAGCAGACTGGAAAAACACACGCATCATTCGAGACGTTGAAGAAATCCGCCAAATGAAGCAGCAGCACGGAAAAGATATGCATGCTGTGGGCGGTGCAACACTGATCTCCAGCTTGATGAACCTGGGCTTGGTTGACGAGCTCCGACTGGTCATCCAACCCATTATTTTGGGTGGAGGCAAGGCACTATTCAAAGACGTAAACGAACGGCATCCGTTGAAATTTGTACGCGCAACGCCGCAGAAATCCGGCAGTGTTGTCCTGACCTATAACGTGCAATCCATCACGTCCAACTAAACCAATTGACTGCAAGTTGAAAAGAAAATATCCATATGAACACACAAATCTACGTCAATCTACCCGTTAAAGATCTACAAAAATCCGTCGCATTTTTCACCAAACTCGGCTTCGCGTTCAATCCGCAGTTCACCAATGAAAATGCGACATGCATGATTATTGGCGAGAACATTTTTGCGATGCTGCTGGTTGAAAAATTCTTCCAGACATTCACCAAAAAAGAAATTTGCGACGCCACCAAAAGTATCGAAGTACTGGTGTGCATCTCGCGCCAAAGCCGCGCAGACGTGGATGAGATGGTAAAAAATGCGGTGGCCGCAGGTGGCAGCATTCCACGCCCCGCGCTGGATCATGGCTTTATGTACTCACATACATTCGAAGACATTGATGGCCACGTTTGGGAATTGGTTTATGTGGCACCCATTGTTGGTATCACAGCATGACCATTCATAAATTTGTTTCTTGATTAAGATTAGCGATCATCATGATAAAAATCATCGGCGTCACTATTATTTTCACCATTATCGCCCTTCTCGTTTTTGCAGCCATGCAGCCCGACAGCTTTCGCGTTCAACGCTCGGCAACGATCAAAGCGTCGCCGGAAAAAGTGTTTGCGCAGATCAATGATTTTCATCGCTGGGATGCATGGTCGCCGTGGGAAAAAGTTGACCCTGCGGTCAAGCGCAGTTACAGCGGCGCTGACAACGGCAAAGGTGCGGTGTATGCATGGGAAGGTAACAGCGAGATTGGGCAAGGCCGCATGGAAATTATCGAGTCGATACCATCTTCAAAGATGCTGCTGAAGATCGAATTCATCAAACCTTTTGCCGCCACCAACACCGTCGAATTTAATCTTACACAAAATGGCGAAAATACGACGGTCATGCAGGCGATGTACGGCCCGAGTCCGTTTATGTCGAAGCTGATGGGATTTTTTTTCAGCATGGAAAAAAATAGTGGGCGGCAAATATGAGGAAGGGCTTGCCACGCTTAAAACTATTGCGGAAAAATAGGCGGTGCCTAAGCTAGTGCTATGCTCTTTTACTCGCCGAAAAAAATTCAATTTATCTTGCGACTGCTCGAAAAAAGTGAATTCGGGCTCA
>JANXWW010000384.1 GCA_025350945.1 Burkholderiales bacterium | reverse complement strand
AACTTAAGGCAAAATAGCAACATGAAATTCGCCACACCTGCGCAGATTGAGCACGCGGCAGCCGCATTGCAGCGCGGCGAGTTGGTCGCATTACCCACCGAGACCGTCTACGGGCTGGGGGCAGATGCGACCAATGCTGCGGCGATTGCAAAAATATTCAAGGCCAAGGGCCGCCCCTCCAATCACCCGTTGATTGTGCATCTGGGGAGTGGTGTGGCACTGGAATCCTGGGGTAAGGACGTGCCGCTCGCCGCGTCCCAGCTTGCCGCCCAATTCTGGCCCGGCCCATTAACGCTGATTGTGAAAAAATCCATGCGCATTTCAGACGCCGTGACGGGTGGGCAGGAAACGGTTGGCCTGCGTTGCCCCGCCCATCCGATTGCGCAAGCGTTGCTGATCGCATTCGCAAAACTTGGCAGCGGCGCAATTGCGGCCCCATCCGCGAATAAATTTGGTCACGTTTCGCCGACCACGGCACAACACGTGCGCGATGAATTCGGTGCCGAGATCGGACGCTCAATTTCACTACTGGATGGCGGTGCCTGTGATGTCGGTATCGAATCGACGATCCTCGACCTATCGCGATCGTATTTGGGTCGCCCCCCTGTGTTGCTGCGCCCAGGGGCAATTTCACGTGAGCAAATTCGCGATGTAATCGGTGAGACGCCGTTGACGCGCCAGGAAGACGAGGAAGACGAGGCTGAGCATACTGGAACAATCAAAAAGCCCACCAAAACCGCGCCCAGGGTTTCAGGCTCGCTCGCCGCACACTATGCACCCGCAACGCCGCTGCGGCTCGTGGCGGGCCCTCTATTGCAGGCAGAAGTGGATCAATTGTTGAATGACGGCAAGCGCGCGGCGGTACTGGCGTTTTCCGCCAAGCCCAAAACCAAACCTTCGCCGGTGGGGGTGGGTGTGCGCAATGCGCGGCGATTATTGTGGATCACGGCGGGCACCGATGCAGTGGGTTACGCGCAAAGTCTCTATGCCAATTTGCGCACGCTCGATGCTGCGGCGACTGCGATGATTCTAGTGGAGTCACCACCAACGTCCGCGCCGTGGGAGGCCGTGAATGATCGCTTGGGGCGGGCGGCGACGGGATCAGGTAAACACGCGCCGAAGCCAAGCGCTTAACTTAATTTAGCTTAACTCGCTGTCGATGAAAATTCAAATGCGGCAGTTGAAATAATTGCACCAGATTGATCGCGCGTATATTCGGTGAATGTTGAATTTGTATTTGAGTTTGTATTCAAGTTCGTGCCAGCGATAAAAATCGTTGAGCAACGCGTGCCGTAATCCCCGCTCACAATTAACGCGGATGATAATTTGCGCTCCCAGTCGAGGCCCACACCGGTGAGGCCCACACCGGTATCCGGCAGCGCCACATCTGCGGCCCGTGTGTCATTCGATAAAATAGCCAAGAGCCTGGCTGATAGGGTATCTTCAGGCATTTTTGCTTCAATCGCCGCCCCCAGAGCGGCTCTCCCTATTTCAACTTTGGGCCACGGGGTATTTAATGCGCGATTCGAAAGGCCGTGAATACCGGGTGCCACTTCCTCGATTTTATTTTCCACGCTGGAAAAATAAAACATGTTTTTTTGGTCGGCGAGTAGCAAGTTAAAGCCGTTGTAGTTGCTGGCGTGCGTGGCGAGTTCTTCAAGATATTCGCGAGGAGATTGTTGCCCGCTTAAATAATTTAGCGTGAGTTGACCGCGCGAATTTTTGTTAACGGCTGCGGCGCTTTTCGCCTGCGAGGGCTCACGAAAATTCGTAATCGCTGCGAATTTTCCCGCGTGCGTCACGCCGAGCCAAGTACCGTGCGCTTGCAAATCCTGTCCCGCGAGCAAGTCAGGTTGTAATGGCCACCACGTTGCGGCAGCGGCCGCGCGGCGATGCCATTCATCGCGATTTGCCGCGACGATGAGAGGCATATCCTTGCGCATCTTCCAGGCAAACAAAATTAGGCACATAAGAAATTATTTATGCCGTGCGTGAGTTTCGCAAATACATCGACACCGACAAATACGCGCCGAGCCAGCCGAGGAATGCGCCAATCGCAATGATGCCAATAATTTGTAACGGATTCACGTAGTGCAGCTGAAAATCGCTGCCGTATGAAATCGTCAGCGCTTGTACTTCTTTGCCTGCCCACCACGTGAGCGCGACAATCGCCAGCACCGCCACGCCACCCGCGAGAGCGCCTTGCAGCGCGCCGAAATACAGAAACGGGCGGCGCACAAATCGTTTGGTCGCGCCAATTAAACGGCTTACTTCAATCTCATCTTTTTGCGTGAGTATTTGTAGTCGAATCGTGTTGCCGGTCACAAACACCACGGCAAGTGCTAACACCGCGCCAAGCAACATCACCAACCGCTCCGCAAATGTCGCGAAGCGTTTCAGCTTTTTCGCCCACTCAAAATCCATGACCACCGCGTCCACTTTCGGCAACGCGGCAATATCTTTGCGCATCTGTTCAAGCGTGGCCGTATCGGTTGCGCGTGGGCGCAGCGTGAAGGCATGCGGCAGCGGATTATTATCAAGCCCATTCAACAAATCCGCCACACTGGCGACACGTTTCATTTCGGTCAGTGCGGTCTCGCGGGACACAAACTTTACATCGGCCACATTCGCGATTGCCTGAAGACGTTTTTCAATATCACGCACATCGTCGTCTTTGGCCACAACCTGCAAATACACATTCACGTTCGGCTCGGTGTTCAGGCGGCTTGCCGCAGAGGTGATATTTGAAAACACCGAATACAGTCCCAACGGCAGCATGATTGCAATACCGATGACCAATGTCGAAATCAGCGTCGCCATCGGTGCCAACACCATGCGCTTGAATGCACGCAGGCAGGCTTGTACGTGCGATGAAAACCAGGTGCTAATCATGGCGCGATTTTGCCCAGATTCAAATGAACGCGGCGACAATTTAAGCGCGTCAGATTCAGCTCAT
>JANXWW010000391.1 GCA_025350945.1 Burkholderiales bacterium | reverse complement strand
TTCCTGTCACAGCCGTTCCACGTTGCTGAAGTCTTCACCGGCTCGCCTGGTAAATACGTAAGCTTGAAAGAAACCATCCGCGGTTTCAAGATGATTGTGGATGGCGAATGTGATGCGCTGCCCGAGCAAGCGTTTTACATGGTTGGCGGCATTGATGAAGCGTTTGAAAAAGCGAAGAAAATGAATTAAAAAATTTCGATAAAAGTGAAAACCTACTTTTATCGATTTTGATTTGATAAAAATGACCGGCAGAGCCGGATCATTTTTTAGTTGACGAAAAACCAGTGAAGCGAAAACCGGAATTAGCATGGCAACTTTGCACGTAAATATTGTTTCTGCTGAACAAGCCATCTTCTCAGGTGAAGCCGAAATGGTGGTCGCACCGGGTGAAACCGGTGAGCTGGGCATCTTGCCAGGTCATACACCGTTGATGACGCGTATTCGTCCGGGCACCGTTAAAGTGAAGTTGGTAGGGCAGGATAAAGAAGAGATTGTTTATGTGTCAGGCGGCATTTTGGAAGTGCAGCCGAAGGCATTGACGATACTTGCCGATACCTCAATCAGGGCACATGATCTGGATGAAGCCAAAGTAATGGAGGCCAAACGCCAAGCTGAGGAAGCACTCGCTAACCGTGCAACCGGCCAGGACAGGGCGCTTGTAGTAGCGGAACTAGCGCAGCTTGCGGCACAGCTACAAGCCATCAGAAAATTGCGCAAATAATTATTTTTTTGCTATAATCAAGATGTAACGGTTTAGAGGCGCAACACAATATTGGCAGCGGAGTAATATCCCGCTGCCTTTTTTTCGCCTTTTTTCTGCGCGGTCGATGACGATAAAATCTACGAAATTGATTTCGAGCTATCCGTTTGCGAATAAATCATTGTCGCCTTACGACGACTAAAAACCGAACGACTAAAAACCGAACGACTAAAAGCAACTAAAACAAATGCACCGTTCGCAGAGACAAATCGCAGCGCATGCGCGCAGAATTTCTAATCGCGGTATTGCACACTCGCCCCAAATTACCGTACGCTAGCGATCATGCTTAATAATCTTAATATTGTTGTCCTTGCAGCCGGACAAGGCAAACGCATGAAGTCTGCATTGCCCAAAGTGCTGCATCCCATTGCAGGTTCACCCATGCTGCATCGTGTGCTCGATACGGCGCGTGCGTTGAAGCCAAGTGCGATCTGCGTTGTTTACGGTCACGGCGGCGAGCAAGTCCGTGCTAAAACAAACGACGATAAATTGCTCTGGGCAAAACAGGAGCCGCAGCTTGGCACCGGCCACGCCGTGCAACAAGCGTTGCCGCATTTGTCGTCTGATGGTGTGGCGCTGATTCTTTATGGCGATGTGCCGCTGATCTCGGCTAATACGCTTGCCGCATTAGTGGCCGCTGCGCGTGCGGATAAATTGGCGTGGCTGACGATGACGGTCGCAAACGCGGATGGCTTGGGTCGAATTTTGCGCGATCAAAAAAATCACGTTCAAGCCATCGTCGAGCACAAAGATGCGACCGATGCTCAGCGCCAAATAAAAGAAATAAACACCGGCTTTCTTGCCTGTCCTGTCGCGTGGTTGGCGCACTGGTTGCCGAAACTTAAAAACGCCAATGCGCAAGGCGAATATTATTTGACCGATATTCTTGCCATGGCGGTGGCTGAAGGCCGTGCCGTTGAAACGCACTCGCCCGCAGCTGAATGGGAAATCACCGGCATCAACAGCAAAGATCAACTGGCACAACTGGAGCGAATTTATCAGCTAGAAATTGCCAAACGTCTTATGGCGGAAGGCACTTCGCTCGCGGATCCCGCACGCATTGATGTTCGTGGCACGTTGACTTGCGGCGACGGCACCATCTGTGATGTCGCTATTGATGTGAATTGTATTTTTGAGGGCAAGGTTCATTTGGCCCCGAATGTAAAAATTGGCGCGAATTGCATTCTTAAAGATTGCAGCATCGGTGAAAGTACCGAAATATTACCGTTCACGTCAATCGACAGCGCCACCATCGGCAAAGGCGCGCGGATTGGCCCTTATGCGCGCATTCGCCCCGACACCACGCTCGCAGATAATACGCATATCGGCAATTTTGTTGAAGTCAAAGCGAGTAGTGTGGGTGTTGGCAGTAAGGCAAATCATCTCAGCTATATCGGCGATACGACTATTGGCGAGAATGTAAACGTCGGTGCAGGCACTATCACCTGCAATTACGATGGCGCGAATAAACATCGCACCGTCATTGAAGATAACGTTCATATTGGCTCGGATGTACAATTAGTGGCACCGGTGATAATCGGTAAGGGTGCGACGATTGGTGCGGGCACGACGGTGTGGAAAGACGCGCCACCTGCGGCACTTACGCTCAACCGTAAAGAACAAACGACATTGACCAACTGGCAACGACCGACAAAATTGAAATCGAAATAGGAGTGAATTATGCAGCGCTCTCTAATTATTCATCAGGCAACTTTCGGACTAATCATTATGCTCGCGACGTTGTTTGTTTTTATTCCGGCGAACGCCAAAGCCCCCATTCCCTCAATAGCTGACTTGTCTGCAAACAGCGAAGACATGGCAAAGCTGGCTAAGGGCAATGACGCCAACCGCCCGCGCGTCGTGCCGTCGCAACTTGGCGTGTGCGCGCTTGAATTGATCAGGCTTGAAAAAGGCAGGCTTGCCGTTTGCACAGACACCAATTTAGCCTATAGCGGTATCTTGCTGGATTGCGCTGATCTCGATGGTGCAAAAGCAGTCACTTGCGAGGCAGCCACACGCACGATGCCCAATCTGGGCAAACGAAAACAGGCTGTACCGACGCAGCCAAGCAAATAAATAGCCGCAACCCGGGCTGGCTTCTGCAAACACAGAATCATGATGACGTAATCACGGTGTCCGCAACCAAAACCATTGGCGAATCCACCGTCGCCGCGCGATAATAAGGGTTCGATAAAGGTTTCGGAGAATTCCCATGTGTGGCATCGTCGGCGGCATCGCCAATCGTAATATCGTTCCCATTCTCACCGAAGGTTTACGTCGCCTCGAATATCGCGGCTACGATTCTGCGGGCGTCGCGGTGATTAACGACGGTATCAAGCGCGTGCGCCGTGTAGGGCGCGTGGCAGAGATGGAAGCCGGTATTGCGGCCGAAGGGCTCACCGGTATTCTCGGCATCGGTCATACGCGCTGGGCCACACACGGTGGTGTGACGGAGCTCAACGCGCACCCGCATGTATCGTCAGACGAAATCGCGGTCGTGCATAACGGCATTATCGAGAATCACGAAGAGCAACGCGTGCGACTCAAAGCGCTTGGCTATGCGTTCGATTCGCAAACCGATACGGAAGTGATTGCGCATCTGGTGCACCACTATTACAAGGAGTCCGGCGATCTTTTTATCGCCACTCAGCACGCGGTGCGTGATCTGCACGGCGCATACGCAATTGGTGTGGTGACGTTAAAGGATTTGAACACCATGACCTGCGCGCGCATTGGCTGCCCACTGCTCATTGGTTTGGGGGACAAAGAAAATTTTATTGCGTCCGATGTTTCGGCGATTTTGCCGGTGACGCGTCGCATCATGTATCTGGAAGAAGGTGATGTTGCCGCACTGACTCGCCATGGTGTCACCGTCGCCGATAGCACCGGGAAAATCGTTGAGCGCGCGATTCATATTTCAGATGTGGCCGATGACGCGAGCGATCTCGGCCCGTATCAGCATTTCATGCAAAAAGAAATTCACGAGCAGCCGCGCGCGATTTCCGACACGCTCGAAGCGATCCTGGCCGATGGCATTAACAGCACATTATTTGGCGAAGGTGCAGCTGAAGTATTTAAAAAAATCGACAGTGTTTTAATCTTGGCCTCCGGCACCAGCTCTTACGCCAGCATGGTCGGCAAACAGTGGATCGAAAGTGTTGCGAAATTGCCTTGCATTGTCGAGCTCGGCCATGAATATCGTTATCGTGATTCCATTCCCAACCCACGCCAGCTCGTCGTCACGCTTTCGCAATCCGGCGAAACACTCGACACCATGGAAGCCTTAAAGCGCGCGAAAGAGTTAGGCCACACCAACACACTCAGCATCTGCAATGTGCGCGAGAGCGCCATTCCACGCGCGTCCAAACTCGTTTTCTACACACGCGCTGGCAAGGAAATCGGCGTCGCGTCCACCAAGGCATTCACCACCCAACTTATCGCGCTGTTCGCGTTAGCCCTCACGCTCGCCAAAGAGCATGGCCGACTCACCGCGCAGCAGGAAGCGGATTTCATCGAACAACTTCGTTACGTTCCCGGCAGCGTGCAACACGCGTTGAATCTGGAGCCGCAAATCAAAGCGTGGGCACAAAAATTCGCCGAGAAAGAACATGCGCTATTTTTAGGTCGTGGCCTGCATTATCCGATCGCACTTGAAGGCGCGTTAAAGCTCAAAGAGATTTCCTATATTCACGCCGAAGCGTATCCGGCGGGCGAGCTCAAACACGGCCCACTCGCGTTGGTTGATAGCGCGATGCCAGTGGTCGTGATCGCGCCGAATGACACGCTGCTCGAAAAAGTAAAATCCAACATGCAGGAAGTCAGCGCACGCGGCGGCGAATTATTTGTCTTCACCGATCTGGATTCCAATTTCAAAGAGTCTGATGGCGTACACGTCATCCGCGCGCCGCGCCACTCCGGATTGCTCTCGCCGATTGTGCATGCGATTCCCGTGCAGCTGCTCGCGTATCACGCTGCGCTGGTGAAAGGCACTGACGTTGACAAGCCGCGCAATCTGGCGAAATCCGTGACGGTAGAATAAAAACACCAGTATTGGCGCGGCTTTTGAGCAATTTTTGCTTCAAACTGCCCGCAGATATTAGGGTTTGCTATTTAAAAATAACCGAATGTAGCGCGTATCGCCCCGTACTTGACGAGATGAAATTGCGGCGACATTGCGCTGAACCAGGTTGTATCATTACCCGCCCGGCAAATTTCCGTGCAGTTTTGTGAATGAGTGAGTGGAAATGAATTTGCATACGATGATTGAATACGCGGCGCAAATTACTTCGCGCAGTGCATCCTGCGCACCGCACTTTCGTCGATATTTGCAACCAAGCGCGGCGATTATTTGAAATCGAATGTGCAGTTCATGCGCGCGCCAGCATGGGTGAGGCATGATAACTATTACCATGTTGATTTTTTGATTGGTGCAAGCTGATGAGCATCAATCAACTAAAATATTAAAAGCAGGCTCAGATAAACAATAATGTCAAATTGATCTTCGACTTTCACCTCTCATTAGGCTATGTCTTTCATCGTCATCGCACGCTACACCAGCCCTTGGAGCGCACATATTGATCGCGCGCTCCTCGACAGTGAAGGTATAAAAGCGTATCTGATTGACGAACATATTATTGGCGCGAATTGGCTACACTCGCTTGCCTACGGTAATGTGAAATTAGCGGTGCCAGGCATTCAACGCGCGCCTGCGGAAGCAATCCTGCATGAGCTTAAATCCGGTGCGCTTGAAGCCGCGCTGAATGCTGAACTTGGTCTATTGCAATCAGCGTGCCCAGCGTGCGGCTCGACAAATATGCAGCCCGCGCCTGGCGCGGCAGACCGGGCCGTCCAGTTTTTGAATTTCGCGATGCTAGGATTTTTTCATCCGCTGCCGTGGGGACGGTTCCGCTGTTGCGTATGCGACAACAGATTTGAAGTGCGCGAATGACTGGCGAGATTCTGAAGATACAAATCTACTGATTCAGCGCTGGGTGAAGATGATGAAAAAAGCGTTGCACTCGTATCTTAAGCTGTCCTTGCAAATCAGCAAATAGAAAAATAGTCGATTGTTGATAAAATCAAGTTATGAATTTAACCACCGATTTTAGCCGCCGTTTTACCCTCGACAAACTCGACATCTGCGGCCAGGTGGTTCGCCTTTCTGGTGCGTGGCGATCGCTGATGCAGGGGCGTGATTATCCGGCGAATGTCACCGCGCATTTGGGCGAGATGGCATGTGTGGCGGTCATCATCGGTGCGGGGCTGAAGCACAAAGGTCGCGCGACATTGCAAATTCAAGGCGGGGCGTTGGCAAAACTCGCCGTGATTGATTGCACGCACGAGTTGGGTATTCGCGGCATGGCGTCATATGTGCCGCAAACGGAACCGGCGAGTTTTGCCGATTGGGTCAGTGGCGGACGCGTCGCATTAACCGTGTCGCAATTCGATAATAATCAAATGTATCAGAGCATCGTGCCGGTATCGGGGCTGACAGTGGCAGAATGTTTCGAGCATTATTTTGATCAGTCCGAACAGTTGCCCACGCATTTATGGATCGCCGCAGATGCACATGGCGCAGGCGCGCTGCTACTGCAAAAATTACCGAAAGCAGATGAGAAAGATGTCGATGGCTGGGCGCGGGTGGAGCAATTGGCGGCATCGGTCACGGCGGACGAGCTCACGAATCTGGATGCGGAAACCATGCTCACGCGTTTGTTTCACGAAGAAGATATTCGGCTGTATGAGGCAAAGGGCGTGTTTTGCGATTGCAGGCGTGACGAGGAAAAAGTAAAAAATATGTTGCGCAGTTTGGGGCGCGACGAGCTGGACCAGACCCTGAAGCAGCTTGGCGAAATTATCGTCAAAGACGATATGTGCAATGAAGAATATCGATTTGATCCGGCGGCGGTGGCTGCGCTTTTTTCATCGTAGTGTATTGTTCATCGCAGTTCATAGACATGTTTTTGACGTACTGATATGCGCCCGTAGCGAGTTGTGGTAACTTCCAACTCCATTGCTGCATATGCAGATCAAACAGCTTGAGGAAACGCAATGCCGGACAAAGCAGCACGTATAGCAATCTTGGACGACGATCCCGATCAATTGCTCGCACTGGGCAAGTGGCTCAGTGAAGCGGGCTACGAGACGTCCAAATTTGATCGAGGTGCCGCGCTACTGAAATTTTTGAAAACCCCGCATGCAGATGGAACCCCAAACGCCGATGCAGCATTAGTCGATTGGGGCTTGCCGGATATGTCGGGCGTGGACGTTATTCAGAAAATGCGGGATGAATTAAAACTCGATATTCCGATCATTCTCATCACATCGCGAAATGCTGAGCAGGATATTGTTGAAGGACTCGAAGCCGGTGCGGATGACTATCTCATCAAGCCCGTACGACATATGGAATGTATTGCACGGGTCGAGGCGGCATTGCGCCGCGCCAATAGTTTGCGTGCGGAAAAAGCGCTAAAGGACAAGCCGGTATTTTTTGGTGCCTATCATTTTGATGTCGGCGCACGTGAAGTGTCGTTCGACACCAAAAAAGTCCCGCTCACCGAAAAAGAACTGCAACTCGTACTGCTATTATTTAACGATACGGGCAACGTGGTGTTGCGAAACATTATCTGGGGCACGGTTTGGGGCATCGTCTCCAATCAAGTTTCTTCAAGAACCATTGATACGCATATTTATCGTTTGCGCACCAAACTTGAGCTGGAAGGTCAGCACGGTTACGTGCTGAAAACCTTGCACGGCAAGGGCTATCGCTTATCTGTGCCGACTGGGGAAGCTGACGCTACTTGACATGGTTTTTCAGGTGGTGGCGGATGCCCCCGCCAGTGAATGCACCAGACTATCGACAGCACGATCAATCAACGAGGATTCTTCAATCAAGCGCGCTAGGCCGCGTTTAAATTGTGCTTCGAGCACATCCGGCGTAATCGATAGCGCCTCAGACGCGCCGGGGTTGGTGAATAAATAAACGCCTTTGAGCGGGCTAACCCAGGTGAGTTTTGCGCGGATTTTGCTGCCACCCGCCTGAATGAATTCCAGCCATGCGCCGCGCTTCAGTACGGGCATCGGCTGATCGAGATCGAAGGACGCCGCATCTGCACTTGCTACGGCAGGCCCTGCAAATTGGGCATCTTTGCTGTCAGCAACGCCTACTTTGCCACCCGCCACGATTTCTTCTATCTCTACGCCTGTGTCGGTAAATTGAATGCGCGCGATACCGGATCGATTCGTGTTTTTTAATGCTGCTTCACGCACTTTTTCTTCATTGATTAATTTCTCAAACAGCGGCGCGGTTTCCTCGGTACTTTGTGATGCCTGAATAAGCGGCGTCACACTTTCGCCGCGCAAGCCCGCCTTCACAGCCGCCGCATGGCAATCGACCAAGGCGGCAAAAAAACGCTCGCGTTCTTGTTGCTCAACAGCGGCGATTTCCATGCCTTCGCGCAGACTTTTCAGCAGCGTGGGCAGCATCACTACCAGCTGTTTACGCTGCTCCTGGTCTGTCTTCGGCGTCACGCTCCAAATGAGATCGTCGGCGGCTTCTAGGAACGTTGCAAAATTTTCGGTACGCCCACCATCACGAATGTACACGCGCTCAAGTACGCGCGCCCATGGGCCGCGCAACATCGCGCTCACCGCCACCGGCAGTTTTGTTTCAGTGGCGCGGCGATCTGTTTCGTCAATCGCAATCATGCGCGCCATTTCGCGTTTTTCACTCTCGTGCAGCGCTCGGGCAGATTGCTCGGCACGATCTTCGCTGATACTTTCACGCACCACCAAAAACGCTTCAAACTCGGCCAGCATGTCGGCAAAGAGCGTAACGTCGGTGCTAAATTCATCGTGGATGCGGCTTACAATCATTTCGATCTGTTGATAGAGCGGATCTTCCTTGCTGGCCTGACCCGCAAAGCATACCGACGCTTCGGCCAGCATATCAAGCAGGCGGCGCGCGGGATGCGTTTTAAGCGAGAAGAACGACTTGTCCATAATCGCCACTTTGAGCACCGGGATTTGCAGCTTGGCGAGCAGCGCTTTAACCGAATCCGGAATCGCTTTATCTTCAAACACATAATCAAACAGCATCGCGATAATATCGATGGTCATCGCATCGACCTGATTGCTGCCGGTTGCAACTGCCTGTTGTTTTATTTCACGCAGAAAGTTGAGTGATGAATTGGGCGTTTCGCCGGGCACAAAATTTTGTAGGTTCAACATCGCGGCAAATTGCGCTGTTTCCGCGCGACCTGCCATGAGTTGCTGCTGAATATCGGTAAGCGCGGATATGAGGCCTGTGCTGGTGATTGAGCCCGTGTCCTGTGCTGTGCCAGCATGTGCCGAAGTTGTGGCGCCGAACAATCCCATGCCTGCGTTTGTAGGTGAGAGATTGGTCACACCTGCGCCCGCAATTAACTGCTGCAAGGTCGCGAATAAATCATTTGCTGTTTGCGGCGGGATGCTGGCCGACGCTACACCAGCGCTTGCAACATTATTGCTCGACGGCGTGGTGCGCGAGCCCGATGCCTGTGGCCGATGATAGGTTGGACGAATCTGCGGCAGCACGTGACGCGATACCAGGTGCGTATTGATGTCGCGATACACGCCCAGCATTTCCTTGGCCATGCCTGCCTCAACCATGCGCATTACCGTCAGCTTGGCCTGATAGCCAGAAGTCATTTGCTCACAGGCGATCTGTAGCGCCTTAACAATGGTATCCGGCGAAATCGGATTGGCCTCATCCTTTAATTCCGGCTCCAGCATCAAGAAACCAAGACGTTGCGATACGGCGCGCAACTCATCATCACAATTGTTGGTGAGACGTTTCGCGATTGCCTCCACCGCCAGCTTTTCTTCGAGATCATCGTCGCCCACCAGCGAAAGCTCCAGCATGTTATAGCCTTCAGCCACGGTTTTTTTAGTGCCATGATCGCCATTCATTTTCTTTTCAAAAAAGCTCAGGAACTGCTTTTTGAAGGCAATCGCAATCGCGCCACGTTTTTCTCTGGCTTGGGCACGCGCATCGAGATACAAATTTTGTGCAGTGCGGTCGATTGATTTTTCGGCCATTTCGAACAGCTCATCTTCAATTGTGTCGAATGTTTTCGACAGCACTTCGGTGATGCGCTTCAACGCAATATCGCGGCAGTCGTTGATCACACGAACTGATTCCGGTTTTACGTTTTGTCGCCGCGCCTGTGCATTCGCGAACGCGAAAACAGTGGTGTTCGCGATGAGATTGTCGGCAGTGTGTGGATTGATGTTTGTTGCCATGCTCAAATCCTTAAACGCATGTCAGGACGTGACGAGCGCGAAAAAATGGGTGACACTATGACACGTCAAAACCCGGCTTACGGGGCGCAAGCAGGAAAGTGAGATAACAAGGGAGTGGTGCGCGAAGGTTTTTTCTGACTCTGGCTCAAGGGCGAGCATAGTAAAAAAAGACTTTGCGATTGGCCGATGCGCTGGCCCGATGATGGAATGTTCCATGATTCGACTCTCTGGTGATCCCGCTATCCTGAGGCACTATTGCCCGTTAGACCGGAGACTTTGCGTCGTCGCTTTTCAGCGAGTTTGCCTTGTTTCAGAATTCGTTTTGTAACCGAAAATTTTTTGCTGCTACTAAAAATTTATGAAATGTGATAAATCTCACAATTTGTAGTAGATTAAATCCTGAGGTCCGCAAGGTGTCAAGGCTAGTCTGTGAACAAATGCACAAAACGCATTTATTGCCGACTACAAATGAATTCAAATGAAGGTTTGATGATGATCGTCGGGATTGCTGACTGATCGGCGCGCGCATTAGGTCGGACGGTATAATTTCTTTTATTTCCAACCACACGTCAGGCTCTTCATGTCCGTTCTTGTTTGTGGTTCCATTGCGTACGACACCATCATGGTTTTTCACGGTCAGTTCAAGGATCACATTCTGCCCGACCAAATCCATATTCTGAACGTCGCGTTTCTTGTGCCCGATATGCGCCGCGAATTTGGCGGTACTGCCGGCAACATTGGCTACAACATGAAATTGTTGGGTGAAGAGCCGCT
>JANXWW010000390.1 GCA_025350945.1 Burkholderiales bacterium | reverse complement strand
GCGCGGCTATTGCACCGTGCGATTCGCCAAGACTCCGCGAGGTGATGAGATCGTGGCCATGGTGAACGATGGCATCCTGCGAAATGTCTCTTTTGCGTATCGCGTGGATCAGTACGCCCCGGCGGAAGACGCTGACGGCGACGACGATTGTTACATCGCCACGAAGTGGATGGCCTACGAAATATCTTTTGTGAGTATTCCCGCCGATCAGTCGGTCGGCGTCGGTCGCTCACACTCAAACAATGCTCAAAAATTTAAAGGAAATACGAACATGGACTATGCAACCGAAGATGAAAAAATGTCACGCGGCCAGCGCCGCC
The DNA here is from genome assembly GCA_025350945.1 of Burkholderiales bacterium. GTDB lineage: Bacteria > Pseudomonadota > Gammaproteobacteria > Burkholderiales > Usitatibacteraceae > UKL13-2. Next base: position 1,798 of record JANXWW010000390.1, on the reverse strand, counting down.
GTAATGAATCAACGCTTGAAGACGAGCGTTCGCGTGTAATGACGATTAACATCATCGCAGAGAAGCACAATATGCCCTCTCACGAACGTGATAATTTGATCCAGCGCGGCGCAACAATCGCAGAAGCACAAGGCTGGGCCTTAGAAAAAATCTTATCCAAAAAACAAGAACCCATCGCATCACTCGGCACCGGCGACTATGGAGTCGGGTTGCATGATTCCGAGACGCGCCAATTCTCAATCGTCAAAGCCGTTCGCGCGATCGTCACAAACGACTGGCGCGAAGCAGGATTCGAGCGCGCATGTAGCCGCGCTGCAGGGCAAAAGATTGGCAAAGAAACGCAAGGCTTTTTTATCCCCATGGAAGTGCAACAGCGGGGCAACTGGGGCACGCGTGCCCCGTACCAAGTGGGTACACCTGGGCAAGGCGGAAACCTTGTGCAAACCTCGCTCGCGGATAATCAATTCACCGAAGCGTTGCGGAACACCGCACAGGTGCTGGCAGCGGGCGCGAAGATGTTCAGCGGCTTTATTGGGAACGTAGATGTGTCCCGGCGCGTGACCACGACAGGCACGTACTGGGTGAATGAGTCAGCCGGCGTCACTGAGGCTGAGGCAACATTTGACAAAATCAGTTTCAGACCAAAGACGGTCGGTGCGCTTTCTAAAATGTCGCGCCTCGCGCTCATGCAGACCACGCCTCAAATTGAGATGTTGACGCGGAATGATTTAATCCAACAGGTAGGGCTGGCGATTGATCTTGCGGCCTTATCGGGCACGGGCACCGGCGGTCAGCCGCTGGGTATTGCGAATCAGGCTGGCATTCAGGTGATTACCGGGGGCACCAATGGCGCGGCGGTCACGTTTGATAACTTAATCAGCATGGAATCGGCGCTATCAGCCTCAAATGCGCCGTGGGAAAATCGCGCGTACATCATGAACGCGGCAACAATCGGCTCGCTGAAAAAAATCAAGTCCACTACGGGTCAGTATTTATGGACCATGGACCCACCCGGTCAGCGAAGCGGCACGCCGCCGAATTTTAACGGCTATCCCACGCTGGCATCGAACCAAGCCCGTAGCAATCTTAATAAGGGCACCTCTACCGGTGTTTGTTCCGAGATTTTCTTTGGGGCATGGTCTGAGCTAATGATTGCAGAGTGGGGCGTCATGGAAATATTGGTAAACCCGTTTGATTCGACGGGCTTCGCCAGTGGCGACGTGTTGATCCGAGCCTTGCAGACCATGGACATTCAAATTCGTCACCCGGCCTCTTTCGCCATCATGAGCGATGCGCTGACACCTTAATCATTAACAGAATTTGCGGGTACAGGTGCAGCGGGCCGCATAGATGTCTAACCGCTGCGCTGTGGATTAGCTGGGTGTGCCACGTCAGAAAAACTCCAGCAGGCTTACAATGCGCGATTGAGCAAAGGTAAGCCCGGAAAGCCGCAGTGCAGATCGCACTGCGGCTTTTTTGTGTTTTGGTTGAATGTACAAAGATATATTTATAAGCTTAGGCTATGTTAAATTCTCGTAGCGTTTATCTCCACTACGCGCGCGCGTTCCAATTCATCGCGAAGGGTATTTATGGGGGTATCGTGAAACCGTGCGGGGATTATCAGTCGAATAATCAATAACATAAGTCAGTTATTCGATTGAGGTCCTGGCACCAATAGCAAAAACAGTCCACCGTCCTCCGCATCAACAAGCTCGATCCAAGGTCTGTCATGAGTGACGTCACCAGTTTGTTGCTTGAACAATACTTAGCGAGGAGCAATCAGGCTATATGAAGTCCA
>JANXWW010000330.1 GCA_025350945.1 Burkholderiales bacterium | reverse complement strand
AGCGCGGTCGGGCCGACTTCGCCCACCGCGTCTTTCAATGTTTTCGCCACCAGATTCGTGATGCCCTTACCGACGAAATTACGAATCACCGCGGCATCGAGCGGCTGAAAGCCCAGGGTGCCGCGCATCAAATTCGCGGCGTGGATAATATCGCCTACGGTATCAAGCAGCGTGCCATCGAGATCAATCAACACCACTTTGACGGGAATCGGAAACGTAAATTTTGGCTTAGCGCGATAGCGAATTTTCTTTGCTTCTACAGAGGGGCTCTGTTCAGAAGTCAAGGCAGGCTGGGCATTTTCATGAATTTCTGTCTCAAAGACTGCGCCAGTACTGGTGTTTGTCGCGCTCATGCTGATGCTTTCTTTAATTCGGCTCGCATCGCGTTTACAGTGGCGAGGTAATCGTCCGCGCCAAAAATCGCTGAGCCCGCCACGAATGTATCCGCACCCGCGCGCGCGATCTCGGCGATGTTATCGGCCTTCACGCCACCATCGACTTCCAGCCAAATATCGCGTCCCGATTGTTCAATCCGCGCACGCGCTTCGCGTAATTTTGTCAGTGCCGATGGAATAAATTTTTGTCCGCCAAAACCCGGATTCACGCTCATGATAAGAATGAGATCCACTTTATCCATCACGTAATCGAGATACGAAAGCGGCGTTGCCGGATTAAACACTAGCCCCGCTTTGCAGCCATGTTCACGAATAAGGCCGAGCGTGCGATCAATATGGTCGGAGGCTTCGGGATGAAATGAAATGATGTCAGCACCGGCCTTCGCAAAATCCGGCACGATGCGATCCACCGGCTTCACCATCAAATGCACATCAATCGGCACCGCGCTGCCGTCGACACGCTTTGCATGCGGGCGCACCGCCTCGCACACGAGCGGGCCGATGGTCAGATTCGGCACGTAATGATTGTCCATCACGTCAAAATGAATCACGTCGCAGCCGGCGTTAATCACGGCGCGAACTTCGTCACCGAGGCACGCGAAATCAGCAGAAAGAATGGAGGGGGCGATGCGGTATTGAGTCAGAGAATTCATTTTTATATTTTACGTGATTGGCTTCACGAATCTAATCCGCAATCATTTCCGCATCTTCAAACAGCGAACGAATCCGCACCGTTTTTACGTCATTTCTGTCGGGTAACGCAAACAACACCGGCGCAATCATTTCTTCAAAAATGCCCCGCAAGCTGCGTGCGCCGACTTTATATTCCACGGCAAGTGCAGCGATTTCATCAAACACGCGCGCTTCGATTGTAAGCTCGCAGCCTTCGCGTTTGAACACTTCGCGGAACTGGTTATAAAGACAATTTTTCGGCACCGTCATGATCGACACCAGCATTGCCTGAGTGAGCGGCTGAAGACTCGCCACGACGGGCAGGCGGCCGGTGAATTCAGGGATCAGCCCGAACGACATCAAATCAGTTGGCTTGATACGCGAATTTAATCGATCCAGAATTTTTTGATTATTGTTATCCGTTACCGAGATAAAGCCATACGCTTTGCTGTGCTTGACAATTTGCTCCAGCCCCACAAACGCGCCGCCGCAAATAAACATGATGTGGGTCGTATCAATCGCTACATCATTTGCCAGCTTGACGAGCGAGCCTTCCATAATTTTTAGCAAGGCATGCTGCACGCTTTCGCCTGACGTGCTGCGCGCTTCCGTCCCCGCCGCTTTCAGCTTGTCGATCTCATCAATAAACACAATGCCCCGCTCTGCACGAGCGAGATCGCCATCGGCTTTATTCACAAGGCGTTGCAGAATCGATTCAATCTCCTCGTTCATAAATTTTGTTTGCGCGAGTGAGGTCGCATCGGCCGTCACAAACGGCACATTGATCGCGCGTGACAGCGTATCGCAGAGCAACGTTTTTCCGGTACCCGTCGGACCGACGAGCAATACGTTACTTTTACCCATTGCCACGCGATTGTCGTCACTCGAAATTTTTTGATAATGCGCATTTTTAAAATGCGTATAGACGACCACAGACAGCGCCCGCTTCGCTTCGTCCTGTCCGACCACATATTGATCGAGATAGCGATGAATGGCGCTCGGGGTAAGTTTGGTTTTGGCGGGATTCGACGTGATCGATGTGTCATTCATGAGCGTTTGATAAGTTTGATAAAAATGATATGACGTCATGCTACTTGAAAGCACGGGGTTTCAATTTTTAAAACAAAGCTCCTTTACTGGCGTGCCGTTCCAGCCGTTTTTACGCAAAGCGCCACGCTCGTGTCCAATAATTTAGGCGAGCTCGAACGAGCGGTGAACTTTAGCTGCGGCCATCACGCAAATCAGCATTAAATTTCCGAATCAACGCCGCCATCGGCAATTCATTTTGATTGACGTCATACAAACCGCCCACCTGCTCGTAGGCATACAACGCGAGATCGCTGATGCGCAGTGTGCTTGAACATACATTGCGAAGCGAGACGGTGAAGAATCCATTGCTCAATGTGCTTGACGGCACAGCATAGCGGAGCCGTCCTGCATCGTGTCCGCTGGGAATCAATTCGTCATCAGCAACTTTTACCACCAGCGCGTCATGGCTCGCCATCACGTCGCCATCGCTCCTGACGCGGACAAGAATGTGAAATGGCGGATAGCTGGCGATGGGCGATTGCAGTCGCAGCACGCCGTGTATGTCTTGCTTGACCCCTGAACCGGTGGGCATCGCGAGCCAATGCGTCGCATCCGCGTGGTCGCAAATGATCTCAAGTTTTCCTTCAGCAACCCAGCCGTGCAGACCGCGCTGAAATGCGCTATTCGAGAGCCAATTTTCGCGGTAGTTGCGGTAGGTCCACAGACCGTATCCCGAAGTGCGCTTCGCAATAACGGGTGCCGCAGCGTTCAGAAAGTCGGGCAAACTTTCGGGCGCTATGCGCGCGTTGGTGCCGACAAAATCGAGTGTGTTGTCGACGATATTGAACTGCTCAAGAACGATATTCGATTTCAGGCCCTCACCATTCATCACATCAAGATAATATTCAAGACCGCGTAAAGCCTGATGTTCTGAAAGCATTTCCCCCTTGTTCGCCGCGCCATAAAATGCGCCCCAATAGCCATATCGTCGGCCTTGTGTGCCGCGTTGCAGCTCAAATGTGGCCCACACATTTTGCTTGTCCACATAAATCGGATACGCATCAGAACGAATCTCGAACGCGATATCCGGCAGATGCGTTTTCGCACAAGCGCCCACAAACTCGAACACTAAATAATCGAACCACTTCATCCAGAGCGCGGATGCAGGCGTGTTCGGTGCAGGCACCAAAGTGCTAACCCATTTTGTGGCATCAGCCCCCAGAATGCTTCGTAGCTGCGGGTCATCCGCCCACGCGGCGGCGTGACGCGCCAAGCCCACTTGCTCGGCGATTTTTATGCGATCTTCGCTAGGCAAATTGGGCGGATGCTCGAAGAGCAACCAAAAATCCTCCCACGCCAAAAATGAACCCGCATAGGCTTTTGAGGTTTTGATAACATCGGCCACTTTTTTAAAGTACGCCAATAGCCACACCTGTGCAGATGCCTGATCCAGCAAGCGCATTTGCCGTTTCACCACCCATGTCTGATTATCGGGCGAGGTCGAATTCAGGTAGGCCAATCGCAAAAAAACGTTTAGCCCAGCCGCTTCGGCCATGTGCAAAACAGAACTTAACCGCGCCCAATACCAATCGTTTAAGCCCGTATCGGGCTGCGCTTCAATAAACGGCTCCAGCGGCACCACGAGAATAATCGTGTTGAAACCGTCATTTTTTATCGTGCGCAAAAGTTTGGGAACGCGATCAAGCTGCTGGTCATCCCAAAATCCCAGCGAGCTATGGTCACCAAAAAAGTGGCATGCAATTACCGGTGCTTTTCGCGAGGCGATGGCATCAGATTTAGTTGGCGGACTGATGAATTGTCGAAGCCTGTCGAGAATCGAATTTATTTGCATCAAAGTTTGGAAGAATAGTGTGTGTCGTGGCGCGGTTCAAGATCGAGAGCTTACCGTTAATCCGGGCTTCATTGCCGCCACTGAACGTGATAGCGTGATAGCATTTTGGTATGAGTGAAGCTAAAAAATACGACATTAAAGTAACCGCACAATCATTTTTTCTGCCCGATCAATCGGACGAGGAAAACGATCAATATGTGTTCGCCTATACGATTCGTATCGAGAACACAGGCCAGATACCCGCGCAGGTGATTAGCCGCCACTGGATCATCACGGACGCCGATAATCAGGTGCAGGAAGTGCGCGGCATGGGCGTGGTGGGCGAGCAGCCGGTATTAAAGCCAGGCCAGCATTTTGAATACACCTCGGGCTCATCAATCAACACCATTGTCGGCACGATGCGTGGCACCTATCAAATGGTGGCAGAAGATGGCGTGAAATTTGATGCGGTGGTGCCTGAATTCCCGTTATCCGTGCCGCGAGTATTGCATTAGTCGCTCTTGTCATCCGGCGGTGGCAAAGATTTAGACGTTTTTTTCTTTCCGGGCAGGCTCCACCAGACAATAAAAATGCCGATGCCAAATGCCAAAAATACATTCAAAAATACCCAAAACATGTTGCTGCTCCTGCGTTAAATCGTCATTGCCAGTCTGCAATTGTATACTCGTGACAATATGAAATTTCTCAATGTTGTTAGCTTTCCCCGCGCGGCCAATTTATTTTTTTCGTTAATCGCAGTAATGCTGTTGGCAACATGCGCATCGCCGCCGCCGCCGACTGTGACTGTTGTTACGCCGACACCCGCACCACAGTGCGCGCCGTGCGCTGTCTGCGCGGTTTGCACCACGGCAGCAGCACCCACAGCGCTGGCACCGATCACCGAGCCCGTTCCGGCGACGCCAGAAATTCCACGTGGCCGCCTGGAGCGCACCACCTTCAGCGCATTGCCTGGTTGGGGCAACGACGACGTGACGTTAGCGCTGGATGCGTTTTTGCAAGGTTGTCCCACGTTAAATTCGCAGCCGGTATGGGCCAAAGTTTGCATTACCGGCGCTAAGCTTAAATCGCGTTCCGTAGCATCCGTCACCCGTTTCTTTGAAGCCGAATTTGAGCCCTTTCACGCCATCAATGCAGATGAATCAGACACTGGCGTGGTCACGGGCTATTACGAGCCCTTGCTGCGCGGCAGCCGTATGCGCACTGCGGAGTTTCGTTATCCGATTTATGCCTCGCCGCAGGATTTGATTACGGTCGATTTGGCGGATGTTTATCCTGATTTCAAAAATCGTCGCCTGCGCGGCAGATTGGTCGGCAACAAACTCGTACCGTATCTGGATCGCGGCAATATCGAAACCGATCAGCCCCCGCTGCAAGGCCTGGAAATCGCGTGGGTGGATGATCCGATTGAGTCGTTTTTTTTGCAGATTCAGGGCTCAGGCCAAATTCAATTGCCCGATGGTTCACGTATTCGTGTTGGTTACGCGAATCAAAACGGGCACCCGTTTCGCTCGCTCGGCGGCTTGCTGATTCGTCGCGGCGAAATCAAGCTGGAGCGCGCCTCCATGCAGGGCATTAAAGAATGGGCACGGCGCAATCCGCAAAAAGTGCAGCAATTCATGAACGGCAATCCCAGCTATGTTTTTTTCAAAGAGTTGCCAAATGATTTGACTGGTCCGATTGGCACGCTGGGCGCGCCACTCACTGCGGAGCGCTCGATTGCCGTGGATCAGCGGGTGATCCCGATGGGCGTGCCAGTTTATTTGGCGACGACATTTCCGGCGACCGAGCGACCGCTAAATCGTCTGATGGTGGCGCAAGATACGGGTGGTGCTATCAATGGCGCGGTGCGGGCAGATTTTTATTGGGGTTTTGGCGATGCCGCCGGCAGCCAAGCGGGGCGCATGAAGCAGCAGGGCCGCATGTGGGTGTTGCTGCCGCGCGGCTATGATCCGAATACAATTCAAACACCACCTCCCGCAACGACTTCCAATGCAACACCAACGAAAGCCGAACAAAAATGACTATCGCGTTTTGGTGTGTATTGATTGCCGGTTCGATGCCGCTGGTGACGGTTGGCATTGCCAAGTGGGACAAGCGCTACGACAACAAGGCACCACGTGATTGGTTGGCACGTCAGGAAGGTTCAAAAAAGCGTGCCTACGCGGCGCATCTCAATAGCTTTGAGGCGTTTCCCTTCTTCGCCGCTGCCGTGATCATCGCCTCAATGGTCAAGGCTCCTCACGCAATCATTGATGGACTGGCTGTTTTATTTGTTATCGCGCGCATTATCTATATCTGGTGCTACATCACTGATAAAGCGTCGCTGCGTTCGCTCGTCTGGATGGTGGGATTTGCCGCAACGGTGGCGCTATTTATCACAGCGGGTGTTGCCGGGATTTAATTTTTTTGGGTTTGATTTTTAAAAGCCAAAAATAAAAAAAGGGCACCACTAGTGCCCTTTTCAATGCCTGCATTCAGAATTTACTTCAAACTGACTTTTGCGCTCGATTTTTCACTAGCAACCAGCTTAGCCTCGAAAGTGGCTTTCGGCACAGCCCCAGCAACGCGCTCGCCATCTTCAAAAAACGTTACGGGAATACCGTTGATACGAAATTTTTGCCCCAGTGCCACATTCTTTTCAATGGGGTTATCACATGTGCCTTTGTTGGTCGGCGGGGTGCCACGCAACATCGTGTCTTGCCATGCCTTTAACTTATCCGGTGCGCACCAAATCGCCTTGGATTTATCCATCGAATCCGGGGCCAAAATCGGGTACGGAAAAATATAGGCAGTGATATTGTCAATCGTGTTTAAATCCTGCTCAAATTTTTTGCAGTAGCCGCAATTCGGATCTTCAAAAATCGCCACGCGCCGCGCGCCATTGCCGCGTACCAGCTTAATGGCCTGATCGAACGGCAGCTCATCAAATTTGATGACGTTCAACTTTGCCAGACGCGCTTCGCTTACGTTGGTGCGCGTTTGCGTATCGAGAATACTGCCCAACACCAGAAAAGTGGTTTTTTCATCGGTGTAAAAAATTTCGTTATTGGCATAAATTTCATACAGGCCGCCGAAATTGGTTTTGGTCACTTTCTCGACTTTGATATCGGGAAATTTTTTCTCAATGTCTTTTTTCACGACATCAGGATTAGCGATTGCCACCAGCGAGGCCGCCAACAGTGCTGCACCGGCGAACACAGAAAACAGGGAAATACGGTTGAAATAGTTCACGAGAGATCCTTTTTACGCATGTGTTATTAGAGTATGACCGATTGCCTTAGTTCCATGGGAATCTCGGTTTATCTGGCCGAAAATCCCGGACAGATGGTTGTGACGCTATTTCATCGCATGGTTCATCACCAACGCTTTGACCAGCGGCATCCGGTTTAATACGTTTAAGCCCTGATTCCGGACGCGTTTGGCGATGGCAGCGTCACTTAAATACAGCGCCCGCAGGCCGTGTGTGGCCGCACCCATCGATGCCGCGTCTTCGCGCCGCGCCCGCTCATAGCCGCGCAACACGCGCCTATCGCCCATGACTGAAAGCGCGGAACGATTTTGCAGTGCACCCAGCAGTACACGCGAATCAGCAAATCCCAAATTAGCCCCCTGCCCTGCCATGGGATGAATCGCATGTGCGGCATCACCAATCAACGCAAGGCCTGGCTGCACCCAATCGCGCGCTGTCAGTTTTTGCAGACTTATGCGAGCCACTTTTGAGGCGGGCGTGAGCTTGCCGAGCGCATGCTGGCCCGCTTCGGCGGTAGCACTTGCGAATGCTTCTGCATTGAGTGCCAGCAATCCATTAGCATGAATTTTTGCCACCGACCACACGATGGAAATTTGCTGATTCGGTAACGGCAAATAGGCCAATATGCTTTTGCCGCTCACACTATCACCTGAAAACCACTGCCGCGCCACATTGCCGTGCGGTTTCTCGATGTGAAAATTGGCGACGATGCCATCGCTTTCGTAGTCAAATTTCTTGGCCGTGATACCAGCGAGATCGCGAGTCGCCGAGCGCGCGCCGTCTGCACCGACGATAAGGTCAGCAGTCATTTCGATGCCATTGGACAGCGTGAGTTGGCGAGGTGTTTGAAGATCTGAAATTGCACTAACTGAAGTATTGGTAACGACGCGAATGTTGTCGCGCGTTTGCAGCGAGTCGATGAGCGCATTCATCAGGGCGGCATGTTCAACAATGTGCGCAACTGCCACGTTTTCTTCGAATTTAATCTGACTCTCGTTCGCCAAATCGTCGCCCCACACTTGCATGGCGTCCACATCGGTCACGCGCGCGGCGGGTAGTTTTTGCCACACGTTAAGGTGTGACAAAAAAATTTTTGAGCCGGGCGACAGTGCATACACTCTCGTATCAAAATGCTCGGAGGTCCGCGCCAGTGAAAGAGTTTGCCGTTCAATTAACGTGACTTCTGTGTTGCGTAACGCCGCTGCACCGAGGGCAAAGGCAAGCCCGACCGGGCCCGCGCCGACAACAACAATTTTTGATTTCACCGCCGTGCTCCAAACAACATCCGCTTCGCCAGGGCTTTACGCGCAAACGGCAACATATCAATTGCCGCCAAACCCAGCCCGCGCGGGATTTTTGCCAGCGCATGATCGTTCGAAAACGCCGACACCAGAAAATCGGTAAAGCCGACGCTGCGTTCTACATCGCGCGAACGCGAAGCAGCGTAAGACGTTAGCGCATCCCCACCCCCAGCACGGAGTGATTTCACCAGCGCTGCCGCATCGCGCAAACCCAAATTAAATCCCTGGCCCGCAACCGGATGCAACGCCTGCGCCGCATTGCCAATCACCGCCACATGGCCGGCAACGGGGGATGCCACGGTACGCAATTTTAAAGGGTACGAGCGACGCTGTGACACGGATAAAAACTTTCCTGCACGATAACCAAAATGCTCTTGGAATGCGGCGCAAAAAGTGGCATCGTCAAGTGCCTTAAGCGATTCAATCTTGTCAGGATTTGCCACCCAAACAAGTGAAAACTCATTTGCGCCATGCTTCGGCAGCAGTGCCGCCGGGCCATCACCCGTGAAGCGCTCAAACGCACGATGTTGATGTGGGGTATCGGTTTCAATATGGCCGAGCAGTGCGGCTTGGCCGTAGTCTTTTTCAGTGATCGTGATGGCGGGCACACGGCTTAAATTTGCACCACCATCCGCCATCACCACCACGTCGGCATCAACTTGATTTTCGGCACCGTTTTTTGTGTAAGTAACGGTGGCACATGCATCACTGTCATCGATAGCCGAAACGATTGCGCCGCGCTCGACCGCAACATTCGCCGTAATCAATTGCGCATCAAGCACCGTCTGCAAATCCGCATAGGTCAGCACGTAGCCCAGCGCAGGCACGCCGCCATCTCCGCGCGAAATTACGGTGCGACCAAAGCCTGCTTTTTGTGAGGTATGAATCGTGTGGATTTCAGTCGCGCGCAAGGCCTCGCTCCACGCGCCCGCCTGTGCCAGTACATTGCGGCTGCCGTGCGATAACGCCAGGGTACGCGCCTCGCGCGAGGGCCCTTCGCGTGCCTCCAGCATGGTCACGCGCAATCCCTCATTCGCTGCCAGCAGGGCGAAGGTTGCGCCGACAGGCCCGGCACCGATGACAAGAATTTTCATTGAGTATTTTTATGGCGCGGTGAGTGCTTCAATGTCTTTAACCAATTTTGGACAGCTTGCCGTCAACACTTTATTGCCGGTTTTGGTTACCAGCACATCGTCCTCAATACGCACACCGATATCCCAAAAGTGCTTCGGCACATTATCCGCCGGACGAATGTACAGCCCGGGCTCCACCGTCAACACCATGCCCGCTTCGAGCTTTACCGATTTGCCCTGATGTTTGTAGTCGCCCGCATCATGCACATCCAGACCCAACCAATGGCCTGCACGATGCATGTAAAACTGCTTGTACGATTCGGTCTCAATCACTTTGTCGAGACTGCCTTTGCAAAGTTTCATGTCGATCAAACCCTGCGCCAATACTTGCACAGCGACATCATGATATTTCTGAAACGGCACGCCCGGTTTGACGACCTTGATGCACGCCAACTGGCTTTCCAGCACAAGCTCGTAAACATCGCGTTGTGGGCCGCTGAATTTTGCTGCAACGGGGAAAGTGCGGGTAATATCGGCGGCGTAGCTTTCCAGCTCGCACCCTGCATCAATCAATAGCAAATCGCCTTTTTTCAGCGGTGCGGAATTTTCGCGATAGTGCAATACACAAGCATTCGCACCCGTCGCAACAATGCTGCCGTAAGCCGCCTGACGGGCACCTCGGGTGATAAATTCATGCAAAATTTCGGCTTCAACCTGATATTCAAACATGCCCGGTTTGGCGAATTTCATCGCGCGACGATGCGCATCAGATGAAATTTTTCCCGCGCGTGCCATGATGTCGATTTCAACTTCATCTTTAAGCAAACGCATAGCGTTGATCGGATGACGCACATCGCGCAATTCAACAGGAGCTGTCACGCCCGTCCGCACTTTGGAGCGAACAATATTTATCCAGCGCGCAATCGTTTGATCCCACTCGGGGTCGGCACCCAGCGGCGTATGTACCACGTCACAGTTGGTCATGAGATCCGGGATCATGGCCTCAAGCTCTCTGATCGAATAGGCTTCATCGAATGAAAAAACTTCTTTCGCCATCATGGGGCCAAAGCGGAAACCGTCCCAAATTTCGCGTTCCATATTTTTATCGCGGCAAAATAAAATGTGTCGCGGTTTTTTTCCCAGCGTAATCGCGATCACCGCTTCTGGCTCGCGAAAACCGGTCAGATAATAAAAATAGCTGTCCCAGCGAAAGTCGTAATGCGCATCCGCGTTGCGCGTTTGCTCATGCGAAGTGGGCAGCAGCATCAGCCCCTCGCCAAGCAATTTTGCCAGTCGTGCGCGGCGTTTGGCGTGGGCTTTAATGTCGGGAAGTGTGACCGGGATCGGTATCTGTTCGCGTTTCATGTTTGGTCTCGCAATTTGCTTACAATTAATTAGTTTACGGCTATTCGGGATGGGGGGTGGGGCTGAAGCGTAACCCGCTGCCGGGCGTTGTTCTAAAAACTGATGCCCACCGTGCGTGCGACACCATCGTTGATGTTGAGTTTGTCGAACAGGCGAATCAACGGAAACAGCGCGGTATAACGTTCGCCCACTTTTCGCACATAGCGCACCAGACGTGGAATTTCATCAGAATATTTCAGCGCAGCACCTTCGCCAGATGTCACCAGCGTTCCCATCAATGTTAAGTGCCGCTGAAGCCCCATCCATTCCGCATCGCGATAAAAATCGCCGAAATCAGCAGGCACAGGCAAATCCGCTTTTTTCGCGCTTTCCCAATAGCGAATCGTGCCGTCCAGCACACGCTCCTCATCGCAGGTAATGTATACATCTTTGTAGAGTGAGGCAATGTCGTAGCTGATTGCACCAAACATCGCGCCTTGAAAACCCAACAAGCCTGGCTCAGGTTCACCCGCCACCAAATTCGCGAGCACATAATCGCGATGAACATAAACATTCGCCTGTGCGAGATTGGCTTTTACGATGACATTGAAAACGCCCGTCAGTGATTCTTTCTGCACGGGTGTCAGCGTAAGACCCAAGTGCCGGGTGATGAAGTTGTCCAAAAAGTAATTTAATTCGCGCTGCAAAAAAGTCGCGTCGCACAAAGGCAGCACATTGGGTTGTGATGCCAATTGCCATTTAATCAGGGTCTCGCGCGCATGGCGAAAAAGACCGTCTGCATTGGTTTCATTTAGCGCATCAACATAGGTCTGCCCACCGA
>JANXWW010000288.1 GCA_025350945.1 Burkholderiales bacterium | reverse complement strand
GCGATACGCTGTGGTGAGTCGCGCTTTATCGTCAGCGGAAAAGCTCGCGGGCATTTTCAAGATCGGCACAAAAAAAGAATTTTTCTCCACATTCGGTTCGATCAACGCTTCATATTGGCCGAGCGCGCGTTCAACGATTGCTCGGTTCTGTACCACGCCATTACGCATGCCTTCGCGCATATTGGTGATTGCTTGCTCCGAGCACGCAGACAGTTTTTCGATGCGTTTTAAATAGTTGTCGTAGTTGGCTATCGTTTTGAACGGCTGCACGCTATCGCCGCTGCCCCATTGCGCGAGTTTTACCGGCACGCTTTCCATGTGATGAACCGGCAGCAGATGATGGGGAAATTTCAACGCGTCGAGGCGACCGCCCGCATCGTAAATGAGCACGTCATAAGTCACCATATCGCTCTTCGATAATTGGCTTCGATCCAGCGCCCGCACGCGCGACAGAATTCTGCCAAACACTGCTGCTTGTTCCGCGCGATGCGTCGGCGCAATTTCAATTTCCAGCGCGCTCTCAAAGCGCGGATCACCCACATCTTCTGTGGCGGACAGCGGAAAGAATCGCAAACGCTGCTCGAAATACTCTTCTGCTATTTGCGCCAGTCTCGCCGCCTCGTCGGGCCTGCTACCGCCATATCCGGTTTCGCTACGCGGCCATGCATTGGTCGCCAGCGAACCCGCGAGTAAGACAAACACGGTCAAGCCTGAAACAAATTGGCGTAACGATGCAAAATTAATTTTGTTCATAGGCGAAAACTTCCGTGATAAGTCGTTGCTTGATCGACTGAATATTGCGCCGGGCACTGATGCGAGCTGGCGATAAAACCTCGCGCAGCGCGAAGATACTCTCCTACACGCGCAATAAATTTGCTGGCAAGTGCATGCCGCCTTGTCTGCACAACCGCGATTTCACTCAACTCCAAACCCTCGATCACCATGCGCCCTGACGTGTGTATACAGACGCGCTCGCCGGCAGACAACACAAAATCGAGCGGATCGTTTTCCAGCGTAACCCACACGCTTCCTTGCACGCATTGCGCGCACGCGCCCTGCGCACGCTTGATCGTCATTACCTGATTTGCCTGAAGCCTTAATGATGTTTCGACGCATTCGCGAGAACTTTTGGTGATTGCATTCATATTTGATCTCCTGCACAATTATGTGAAATAAACTGATAATAACGTTGTTGCTTTGTTTTCCCATATCAGAAATTTACTCGCGAAACTTATCATGCACAAACGATCATTTTTAGCTTTTTAATTGAATTAATCTCACCTATCATGAAAAGACTTCCACCGCTCACCACCCTGCCCGTTCTCGAGGCCGCTGCGCGTTTACAAAGTTTTTCGGCTGCTGCTGCCGAGTTAAATGTCACGCACGGTGCTATCAGCCATCAAATACGCTCACTTGAAGAACATCTTGGCGTGGCACTTTTTGCGCGTGTATCGCGACGTGTTGAATTAACCGCGGAAGGAGCGATGTTGGCAGAAGCAGTGCGGGCCGCATTGGCGAAAATTTCTGAAGCAGTCGAGACGTTAAATCCGGCTGAACGCGAGCGCAAACTGAGCATTAGTGTATTGCCTTCATTTGGCAGCCGTTGGCTGATGCCGCGACTCGGACGATTTTTGCAAGCCAATCCGCAGTACGAAGTATCAGTCGAGGCCAGCCCGCGCAAGGCGAATCTCACCACCGATGGTTTTGATGTGGCGATTCGTTTTGGTCCGCCGCCGTGGCCGGGATTGCATCATGAACATTTGGCGGATGACACTTATTTCCCCGTGTGCAGCCCCATATTTCGTCGCGGTAAATTACCAACGAAGCTTGCGCAGCTTTCGGGTTTGCCGCTGTTTCGATCTGATCACGACAATTGGGACATCTGGCTTCAAGCTGCGAAGCTTGAGATTAAGCCCAACTATATCGGCGTCGATTACAACGATGCCACGCTGTCGCTGCAACGCGCGATTGCGGGCGAAGGCATCGCGATGACGCGTCGC
>JANXWW010000230.1 GCA_025350945.1 Burkholderiales bacterium | reverse complement strand
CCTGCAACCATTGATCAAATGCCGCCGATGGTGTTTTGCCTGCGGGTCCAAGTGCGCGCAAGTTGTGATAACTCAAACCGCTGCCGACAATTAGCACGCCTTCGTCGCGCAATGGCACCAGCGCACGGCCAAGCGCTAAATATTCAGCCGGATTCAAACCAGCGCGCAGCGATAATTGCACAATCGGTACATTAGCATCGGGATACATCACCACCAACGGACAAAATGCACCGTGATCAAAACCGCGATTAGCGTCCAGTTTTGCAGACATGCCTGCCGATTCAATCAACGCTTTCACCTGTGCTGCCAGTGCGGGAGAGCCGGGCGCGGGGTAGACAACGTGATAAGTGTGCTCTGGAAATCCACCGTAATCGTAGAGCATCGGTGGCGCGGGATTTGACATCACGGTGAAGGCAGATTCTTCCCAATGTGCCGAGATCATCAGAATCACTTTTGGGGTGACGCCAATCTGACGAGGAATATCTTGCAGCGACAATTCCAATTCGCGCATGCTGCTTCGCATATCGGGCACATACGGCCATGGCCCGCCGCCGTGGGAAATAAAATAAGTGGGGAGTCGTGTTGAGGTCATGATTTGTGCGCCGTAGAAATTGTTTGTAAAGTTTATTTTGGCGCGTAACAACAAAATTCAAGATCGCTTCTGATGTTTCCACCACGCACCAAGATATGCCGCCGCAGCAATAAACAGCGGTGCAGCAGCAGGGTCATTTGCCGCAGCGTCAAAACAAGCGAGGGTGTATTTGGCCAAGTGTGCATCGTGGTGAGTCGCGGCTTTTGTGGCAAGAATCGTCATCATTTCCTTGCGTTGAGCAACGTCAGTATGAAATGCGATTGATGCTGCTGTTGCGGGATCGGCTTCGTCAAAATTTGTTTGTGATGTGGGTGGCGGTGGATCGGTACCAATCGCCATCTTGCCCAACACTGCCCGGCACGCCAGCACATGCGTTGCGGCTACTGCATTTAATGCGTGATGATTTTTTGAAACATCAGCGTTTTGAAGCAAGCCTTGCGGCAGGGTAAGGCAATGCGTCCAGCCATAAGGTGCCTGTGCGGGATCATCCTGCAGCATGGAATAGGCCGCCACTTTCAGCAAAATTTGCTCCGCATTTTGCGGTGACAATTCTTGAGCAGGTTCTTGCAACAAACGCGCCGCATCACCACTGCGCTCCACCGCCTTCAACATGGCTGCAATAGAAGTTGAGGGCGATGGCACGCGTGTGGGTGCTGCGAGGCGATCAAACAGATTGCGTTTGTTGATGGAGTCCTGAGGCTGATCGTTTGTTTGATACCAAGTAAGACGCAAGTCAATTGATGTTGCCAGCGTCCGCAATGGCGCGCGCAATAATTGGCTCGCGTTTGCGCCAACGTTGCGCGCCAGCGCGGCCAATAATATCGGCACATGTCCCGCTGCACCCAGGCACGGCACTATGGCGTCGATGAGTGCGCATCGCAACTCACGTAACTGCAGTCGCGGCGCAAGAAATAGCAGGGCGCTATCAACACCATTTGCGTCGCCTTCGCGCAGCGAGCCGAATAGCGCAGATAGTGCGGCGTCGATATTCGTGTGGACAATTTTGGGGTCATCAATCACCGCTCCTGCGTTTGCATAACGTACCGCCACGGCCGCGATCTGCCGTAGCACCTGTGTTCGTGCATTTGTTTGCACATAAGGCAGCAACGCTGCGCGCGCTAGCAGTTCGAGCGGCGCGTGCAACACAAACGATGATGGACGCGCGATCTTCGGCGGGGTGATTACCGTTATCACGGCGTCAACAAGTTGTTCTGCAGACAGCGACGCCAATGGACTACGTTCCCACGCATCGCCAGCCTGCGGGTGGTCAAATATTTCAAGCGGCAAGTCGCATAGCAATGTGGCAATAGTTTTCATGAAATTAATATACAAGTTCAAGTAAACTTGAAGTCAAGTAAAAATATGAGGATAATGCGATGCCAAAATTCACGGCAGTGCCATCAACTAAAAACGCATGGGTTAGCATTGGCGAGCTGGCCAAACGCGCTGGCGTTGCTGCGAGTGCGCTCCGCTTCTACGAAGGCGAAGGCCTGCTCGAAAGTGCTCGAACAGCAGGCCAGCAGCGGCAGTTCAAGCGCGATGCGCTGCGTCGTGTGGCGTTTATACGGGTGGCGCAAACGGTTGGACTGAGCTTGCAGGATATTCGTGACGCGCTGGCAACTTTGCCGTCAAATCGCACACCGACAAAAGCGGATTGGGAGAAGCTGTCGCGCGCATGGCAGCCCCTGCTGGATGAACGAATTCGCACGCTCGTTGCGCTGCGCGACCAGCTGACATCGTGCATTGGTTGCGGATGTCTGTCGCTCAAAGTTTGTGCGTTGTACAACCCAAATGACGCCGCAAAAATACGTGGCAATGGCCCGCGCTATTTGCTGGGCGACAAGGCGCAGGATGTGTTGGCGCAGGTGGCGAGCAAACCGTTAATCAAGCGGTGAGGCTGGTCGCAACGTTGCAGATGCTTATGGCGTATAAAAGACATCCACTGGCACATTCGTCTGCGTGAGCACGCTGGCAATCGGATATTGCGCGCTGTTCTTGCTGTACATGACGGCCTCATA
>JANXWW010000211.1 GCA_025350945.1 Burkholderiales bacterium | reverse complement strand
AAAAAAAGGGCAGGCGCTGATCATCATGGAAGCCATGAAAATGGAGCACACCATCGTCAGCCCTCGCGAAGGCGTGGTGGAACGCGTGGCGTTCAAGGTCGGCGATATGGTGCCAGCGGATGCGGTGTTGTTTGCGTTTGTGGAATAATCAGAAATCAAAAGCCCAGCATTGGCGTGCCTTTAGGAGCAAAAATGCGCTGAACTACACGCCTGTGCTAGGGTTTGCCATGACGTTTTTATACGCACGCGCCGACATACCCACCCGCGCACTTAATGCGCGCGACAACGCGACTTCACTGCCATAGCCGACATCAGCGGCAATATGTTTAAGTGAGCGCCCCTGCCTCACCATCGACTGCGCGAGCGTGATGCGCCAGCCGGTGAGGTAATCGCCCGGCGTCACGCCGACCATATCGCGGAACGTATTCGCGAATGCACTGCGCGACATCGCGGCGCGCTCGGCGAGCTGTTCCAGCGTCCACGCATCGGCTGGGGCCTCATGCATGGCGACAATGGCACGCTGCAACTGCGCATGCGCTAACCCGGCGAGCAAGCCGATGTTCACAGAATTATTCGCCATCAAATGACGAATGAGCTGAATGATGACGACCTCGAATAGTCGATTCACCACCGCCTGCCGTCCACATTGTGGATGCAGCGCCTCAGCAAACAATAGCTCAGCGGCGTTTGCAATCATCGCGATTTCATCCAGCGGCAGCGCCACAATCGGCGGCAACGCACCCATCGCCGCCACGCTCAACGCCGTCAAAGCCAAACTCGGTGTGCTGCCCAATATGTTTCGCACCTGGGCGCACTCCCCGGTCGCACTTGACGCGAACATAAAGCTTTCCGGCGTGGCGAGCGAAGGCACGCTATCCGCCAAACTACGCGAACAAATCGCCCTCGCGGTCGGTGAGCAAAACGCCTGCGGCTATTGCGTTTCCGCGCATTCTGTCATCGGCGGCATGGTCGGTTTAAAGCCCACCGAAATCGACGCTGCCCGCAACGCCAGTGCCGCCAATTCACGCGACACCGCGCTCCTCGAACTCGCCCAAGCCATCACCCGCGAACGCGGCCACCTGAGTGGAGTGCGGAAGAAGTTTCTGCATTTAAATCGCGCGGCTTAACGGACGCCGATATTTCGGAAGTGCTGGTAAATGTCGTGCTGAATATCTTCACGAATTACACCCATCATATTGCGGCGACGGAGATTGATTTTCCGGTGGTGGTGTTGAGGAAGGCGGCGTAGGCGCGCGAGGAAAAGTCGAAGCCAGAGGTCGAAATGTAAAACGATAAATTTTTGTCGACAACTCAAACATCTGTCGTCCCGGCAAAGGCCGGGATCCAGCCCCATCTAACAAACTGATAGCACCATAAGACTTCTCAGCAAGTTTTCGAAATGTAAAACCTCAGCAACAGCGCTAATTTCCAGCCACTTTTTTCTCAAGAAGCCTGCCGATACCAGCGTTACGCAGCATCAATCGAATGGGTTAACAACAGAAACCCCTGTAGGCTCAAAGTGTTTTACATTTCGCGTAACAACGGTTAACCCATGTGTAATCGCGGTGGCGGCGATGAGTAGATCAGCGCCATCATTCCCCAGGTTGGCGGAAAGTCTTCCCCAGAGCCGCGCCGCTTTCGCAGAAACCGGTAAAACCTGCTCAGCATAGACGGTCAATAATCCTTCAAGCCAAATCGCTAATCCAGCCGCAAATTCCGGATCGGATTTTCGTGCCTTTTCAATTCCGCGTTCAATTTCGCCAATGCTGACGACGCTTATGAATAAACGATCCACCTCTTGGGCCTTCACCCAGCGGATGACATTGCGCGACGGCTTTGCTTTGCGTAATTCAGAAAGTACAACTGTGTCGAGCAAAAAACTCATTTAGCACTTACAGCTCAATATCGCGCAGCTTTAGTTTCGAACGCGGCACAAGGGGCGCGGCCGAGGCTGCCCGCTCTTTTGGAATGGCGAGCAAGTACTCAACAAAGTTTGGCGCATCTCGTTTCGCACTGGTCTTTAATGCAACATATTCCTGCTCCGAAAGTACCACGACCGCATCTTTCCCGCGCCGCGTGATCCGCTGCGGTTCCCCGCGCAACGCCGCATCTACCACTTCGCTAAGCTGCGCCTTAGCGGTTTGCAACTGCCATTGGGTTTGTCGCATTTGCGGCCTTTCTTAACTGGTCTAATCTAGTCTGTTAAACTGACTAGATTATGGAATGAGGGAGGCTGGGTTGTCAACAATCCAGACTCCAAAATCACCCTCACCCGCGCTGTCGCGCGCCCCTCTTCTGCGGGAGTGGAGCTTCTTGCCTTTAAGGTTTCAGATGATGGATGCGACAAGTGACAAGCCAAAATTTCTCAAAATGAATCTCGCTTTTATGAGATCAAAACTCTTTTATCAGCGGGCATCTGCGAGCAGAAATGCCCCAAACAGCCCGCTTAAGCCTCGTGTTTCAGGCAAGCGCGTTCCTCACATCAACACATTAATAATCGCATTGCCAATCCCCATCAACGCCGCGCCCGAAATCAGCCCCGCACAAATCGGCTCGCACCCATCCACCCAAAAATCATGCCCTTTGGTGCCTGGCGTTTTATTTCGGCTGCCCATCCACCAAAAAATCATCGCGCCGACCCACATCATGAAGCAGGACTCTGGCGGGAGAATTACGCCAAGGCCGATGGATACGGACGATAGCGGGAAGCGTTGTTTGGTGATGATGCGGGCGACTTCAATTCCGGCGGCGGCAATCGCTGCGACGATCACGGAAATGATCGCGGAGGTAGGCAGGCTGGATAATCCTTTTGCAATAATTTCAGCCACACCTTTCCATTGCATGGCGGCGGGCATGGCGAATTGTTCGGAGACGATAGTTGTTGCCGAGCGCACACCATTTGCATCGGGCGGCAGGAACAACAAAAAGAATAACGGCACCGCCGCCAGCGCACCGGCAAAAATGCCGATCACATGACCGATAGCTTGTTGACGCGGCTTGGCACCGAGCATGTAGCCGGGCTTGATATCGGAGAGTAAATTTGATGCGTTTGCTGCGATCTCGGCCGTCATACCGGCGGGAATCAAATTGCTGGCCGGGTTTACGCGATCAATGGCGCCCATGGTGAATTGGGTAATTTTTGAGAGCGAGCCGGTGGGTGTCCATGAGGTGAGCGCCATCGAGTTGACGCAGATAATGGTCAACACAAAAATCAGCGGCAGCGATACAAACGACAGCAACCACGACACGCCAAAAAATGAATGCGTGGCCCACGCACCGAGCACGCTGAATAGCGGCACACCGACATACGAAATCCACAGCGGCACCTCAATATCGCGCAACAAATCCTGACCAGTCGTTGCTTCCTTTTTGCCGCCCGCGAGCAGCTTGAATGCTTTGGTAAAAATCTCGGGCCGCGCGAGCAAACTCACGATTGAGCCGACAACCATCATCGTCACGCCCCACCACAGTGACCATTGATTGACAATCTCGGTTCGCGAAATCGCGACCACCGCACCGCTCGGCGAAATACGCGGCGCAATTTCACCGGCCTGAATCATCAGCGGGGCGAGAATCACAAAATTAATAAACGCACCCAGCATCACGCTGGTAGCGACTTTAATGCCCATCAATCCGCCAATGCCGAGCATCGCGACATCAAGCGTTAATCGCAGACCGAGTTTACGAAAATCGGTGCCGAGAATATTCGGAATCCACAAATTCATTTGTGTGGCTGCGTTGTAGTAGTAGGTGTCGAGTCGCTCGTGCAAATACCAGGGCTCCTTCAGCCCGGCCCATTTATCCATCATCAAAATTTTAAATTGCACGAGCTTCATCCAGCCGTCACTGATAATCATTTGATAAAGCGCGGCGGCGAGTCCAACCCATCCCAGCAGACGTGCTTTATATACGCCGCTGGCCGCACTGCCCGTGTAAAGCGCATCAAGCACCACACCCGAAGCGCGGCCTTCGGGAAACGGCAATTGATCCTCGTTGATAAAGCGCCGCTTCATCGGGAAAGCAACCAGCACACCGAGAATCGAACAGACCACCATCCAGATCACCATCTGCCACCACGGAATAATATTGCCCGTGACCAGCATATAGGCGGCGAGCGCGGCACCGAGTGGCGACACCATATAGCCGGCGGCAGTCGCAATGGATTGCGTGCAGTTGTTTTCGAGAATGGTGTAATCGGAAGCCAGGCCAATGCTGTGCATCGCGCGAAAAATCGCGAACGAAAGAATCACGGAAGTGAGGCCCACACCAATGGTAATGCCGGTTTTACCGAGGATATAAAGTGCTGTTGCCGAAAGAACTCCACCCAGCAAAAATCCGGTAATAGCCGCGCGAAAGGATAACTGCGGCATGTCACCACGGAATATATTCTTGAACCACCATTCATCTTTTTGCGAGCGGCTCCACGTGCTGATCTGCTCATCGCTCAAATGTTGAATCGCCATAATTTTTTTGACCTTTTTGGGGGAGGATAAAGGCAGAGTCACTGGTACTTTTTATGAAGGCACATCCGTTCTGCAACCTGATGGATGGGTATGCAAACAATGGCCGATTATGACAGACGCATTGCCGTCGCAAGTACAGATGCGCAATGCCATTCTGTAGAAAAAATGCTAGGCAGAATCTATATTTTTTGCAGGCCGCAAATTTGCTATATTGCGTAGTGAACGCTTGCCTAAAATTTTCTGCGCCATCTGATTCCCCCTCTGTCGCCCGGTGTTACTCACCACGAAAGGCAATTTATGAAAGCTGTTTCTTTAATGATTCACAAAATATTAAAACCGTGCCTAGGCATGCAACTAAGTTTTTTATTCGCAGTGAGCGCGCTGGTGCCCGGTGTCGCTTTATCACAAACGGCAGAGACTCCTGCGTTCACGGTGACCGCCATTGACGTGGAGGGCAAGAGCGTATCGAGCGCCGTAGGGATCAGCTTTGCGCGATATGGCAAGGCGAGCGACCCTGGAAAGCCGTTATCTCTGAATGATGGCATCAACACCAGCAATATCAAAACGCCTGCAAATACAACGCTGACCTTACGGACGCTCAACGGCAATACCATTCGCCTCATGGCCGCAAGCACACTGACAACATCAGCGCTGAATCGTGCAGGCGAGCGCTATGCCCTGCTTGGCGGAACAGCAGAATTTGAAGTCACCGCACCGCTGGGCTTTTTTCAAATTGATAACGCAAAATTTGCCGTCGCCGCGAGCGATGCGAAATTTCGTGTTCAGCGAATTGATAACGGCAGCATTAACGATGCGGGTGAAATAGAAGTTGAGCTAATTCGCGGCAAGGCAAGCGTGCAACGGCAATATGAACTAAGCATTGCCGATACAACGCAAAAGCCGAAAGTCCGGATGGCTGAAATTTTATCTGCATCGCCATCATCGCCTGCTGCGCCTCAAACAAAGCTGCGTTTTGAGGCCAGCAAAAACGAGCCCATGCAATTTGCGACAGTGGCCGCAGCAACACTGTTTTTCAAAAATCGGACGGATGATGCCATCAAATCAAAAGATGATGAACGCATCGCCGAGGCACTGTTCGCACAAGCGGATTTTTTATCAGGCATTAACGAGCATCGCGGGGCTATTTTGGTACTGCAAGCGTGGCAAGCCGCCGCCGCTGGGAACAATATTGCGCAATATGATGCACAAATGAAAATAGCTGATGCCTATATTGCGCTCAAGGAAGACCGGAGTGCCGCCGCACATTTGCTGCTCGCGTTGAAAATTATCAATGGTCCGTTTTCAAGCGGCCCTGCACGTGGCTACACTGCTATTTGTCAAATGCTCAGCGAGACTTATTTGCGCTTGAACGATCAACCTGCAGCAAAAAAGTATGCCAAGTTATACGCCGCATACAATCAGAAATACAAATTACCGACATTCAAAGGGCCAACGCTGACTGCGCGAGGCAACACAGAGTTTCCGAAGAAAATGAGGCAATGGGGTTTGGATGGAAATGTTGTGATAAAAACTATCGTAAACGCCGATGGCGCGCTTGAAGAATTGCACGTCGAAAAGTCAATCCATCCCGCTTTTGAACAGGCTGCTATCAAAGGCATGATGTCGATGCGCGTCGCGCCAGCAACATTCGAGGGCAACATTATCCCCACCATCATTGGCATGCCGTTCAGCTTTATGCTGACACCGTCTAAGCGCAGCGATATATCTGAGCACGCCGCATTTAAATTTCCCAAGGTAAATTCGAGCAAGCCCACAGAATCGCAATATGATGTCGCGCCGGAAATCATGGTGGTCTCACTTCCTGCGTATCCACGCGCACTGCTACAGGAAAACGTGACGGGAAGTGCAACTATATCCGTTGTGCTCGATCAGTTGGGCACGGTTAAAGATGTGACCGTCGTGGCGGCATCACATCCTGATTTTGGTGCCGCCACCAAGGCGATGATGCAGAACTGGGAATTTGCACCCGCCCTTAAAGCGGGCAAGCCAATTAGCGTTCAATTTAATTTTGAGCATCGGTTTCAATTCAATCAACGCGACAACGCAATCAGCGACGAAACACTGCAGGCCATACGTTACGTGAAGTCATATCCTGCCGAAGTGTATGAGCTAAGCGCATTGGACGCGAGCCCAAAAATTCTCTATCAACCGGAGGCGGCTGATCCACGAAAAACGCTGTCGAGCGCAAACGCCATTGACACCGTACAAATTGAATTTATCATCGACCGCGAAGGCAGTGTACAGTTACCGCGCATTGTAGCGGCGACGAATATGGATCTGGCGTGGTCAGTGGCGACGGTGCTGCAGCGCTGGCTATTTGAAGTGCCAAAACTCAAAGGCGATGCTGTATTTGCGCGCAAAGAAATGATTTTTGAATTTAAATAACGCTACGATATTTTCATATCTAAAATTATCTAAACCCTAGCATTGGCGTGCATTTTCAGACAAAAATGCCTGCTTTGTCCCGCCGATTGTGGGGTTTTACTTTTTATTTTTTATTGAGCATGCCACAGTTTACTTTTTCGGAGAACACGTAATGCGCGAATTTTTGTTTGGCTTTAAACGATTGGTCGTGCGACCAATGGCGCTTTCTCTTTTGCTGGCGGGTGTGGTGGCGACTGCATCGTCACAGACTCCACCAACCAGCATCCCCGCAAAACCCGCCGACAAGCCCCTCACCGCCCTGCCCTACACACCAGGCTTGGATGTGACAGCAATGGATAAAACGGCTGATCCCTGCGTGGATTTTTATCAATACTCTTGTGGCGGCTGGATTAAAAATAACCCGATTCCGGCGGATCAGGCGAAGTGGGATGTTTACCGAAAACTGGCTGAAGATAATCAGCGATTCTTGTGGGGGATTTTGGAAAGTCTGTCAAACAATTCTGCTACCACGACCCGTAATGCCGCACAGCAAAAAACCGGTGATTATTTCGCAGCTTGCATGGATGAAGCCGCCGTGAAAAAGCGCGCCGCTACACCATTGCAGCCTTATCTTGCGCTGATTAAAGGCATGCAATCGAAAGCCGATTTATCAAAAGTCCTTGCCAGTTTACATTTGGCCGCTGCTGATGATGGCTTGTTTTTTTCCTTTGGGTCGAATCAAGATTTTGGTGACTCATCGCGCGTGATTGCATTCGCGAGTTCCGGCGGGCTTAGTTTGCCGGATCGGGATTACTACACCAAGGATGACGAAAAATCGAAGACGATTCGCGATCAATATCTGGCACATGTGACGCAAATGTTTGTGCTGTTAGGCGACAACGCGGATGCTGCAAAAAAATCCGCTGAACGCGTGATGACGATTGAATCCGCACTCGCCAAAGCCACGCTTACACGCGTCGACAAGCGCGATCCATACAAACTCTTTCACAAAGTGAATGCCAAAGGCCTGCAAGCCATGACGCCCGGTTTTAACTGGAATGTTTACCTGGAATCGCTGGGGCTCAAAAATCTCGCCACCTTCAACGTGACCGAGCCTGCGTTTTACAAAGCGTTTAATCAGCAGCTGCAAACGTTGAGCCTGGACGACATTAAAACTTACTTGCGCTGGCACATCACGCGCGCGATGTCGCCTTATCTTTCAACTGCATTCGTGAATGAAAATTTTGGGTTCTTTAGCAAGACCTTGCGCGGTGTGCCGGAACAGAAACCACGCTGGAAGCGCTGTGTGGCCCTGGTTGATACGCAGCTAGGCGAGGCATTGGGGCAGGAATTTGTTAGCCGTGCATTCAGTGCCGAGCTTAAAGAAAAAACGCTGCGCATGACCAAACAAATTGAAACCGCCATGGCGGAAGATATTAAATCGCTGACATGGATGAGTGCCGCGACCAAACAAAAAGCACAAGAAAAATTGCGCTCGGTCGTGAATAAGATTGGCTACCCGGATAAGTGGCGCGACTACAGCGAATACAACGTGAAGCGCGATGATTTCCTCGGCAATGTGGAGCGCGGCAATTTGTTTGAATCGCGTCGCCAGCTCGCAAAAATCGGCAAGCCGATAGATCGCGGTGAATGGGGCATGACGCCACCATCGGTCAACGCTTACTACAACGCACAAATGAACGACATCAATTTCCCCGCCGGCATTTTGCAGCCACCGCTGTACGATCCAAAGATGGACGATGCGCCGAATTACGGCAACACCGGCGGCACGATTGGCCATGAGCTTACGCACGGTTTTGATGATGAGGGCCGCCAGTTTGATGCGAAGGGAAATCTGAAAGACTGGTGGACAAAAAAAGACGCGAAAGAATTTAATAATCGTGCGCAATGCATTGTCGATCAGTATGCGCAATACACCATCGTCGATGATATCAAGATCAACAGTAAATTAACGCTTGGCGAAGACGTGGCCGATCTTGGCGGATTGATTCTCGGCTGGATGGCATGGAAAACCGAAATCGCCAAAAATCCTGCGCCGTCACGCGACGGCATGACGCCCGAGCAGCGCTTCTTTGTAGGTTATGCGCAATGGGCCTGCGAAATTGACCGGCCAGAAAACCTGCGCGTGAAAGCGTTAACCGATCCACATTCGCCAGGCAAATATCGCGTGAATGGTTTGGTGGTGAACATGCCTGAGTTTGCAAAAGCATTTTCCTGCAAGCCGGGTCAGCCGATGGTGAGTGCTAAGGCTTGTCGAGTTTGGTAATCGCCATTCAGCCATTAAAAAAGCCCGGTACGCCGGGCTTTTTTATTTCCGCGAATTGTCCAACAGCTCATCCCATTTATTTATCAATTCGCGGCGGCAAATAGCCGTTCATCACATATCGCACCCATCGCGATAAAACATTGAATAGAATTTTTGCTATTCCTCAACTAACGGAGTTACGGCGATGAAATTCAGATTTCTCAGTGCAGTATTGTCAGCGGGTGCGCTTGTTGTATTTTCATTTCCTTCTTCGCTTTCTGCGCAGCAGATTGACGTTAAGCCTGCCAATCCTGTTTTGCTAGGCGAGCCGGTTGCCATTTCACTTCGCGCGCTGCCTGCAAATCAGGATGTAAAGCTCATCGCAGAGCGAATCGTGACCGAGTGGGGCAGTGAAAAGCAGGTGCTGTATCGCGCTGAAGCCACCTTCGCCGTGGGCGCGGACGGCACACTTGATCTTACGACCGCCGCACCTAAAAGCGGCAGCTATAAACGAGCAGATTCACGCGGATTATTTTGGTCGATGATGCCGGTGCCGAGTGAAGTAGCAACAGATCGCAAGCTGCTGGAGGTGCGTTTGGCTGCACGCACTGTTGCGAACGACAAACCGATTGCTGAGACTACCATTACGTTTGTGAATGCGTTGCCCAGTATAAAAACCGAGGCCGTTGAAAAATTTCCAGGCGCATTATTTGCAATTCAATCTGGCATCAATTCCGCAAAGCAAAAACGTCCCGCCATCATTTTGCTGGGTGGCTCTGAAGGAGGATCAGCAGTGACACGCGGCGCGGCGCAGCTGGCTTCGTACGGATTTGCAGTTCTGGCACTGCCCTATTATTCGCCGCCCGCATGGCCCAGTCAGAAAGCGGAATTGCCAACGCTGCCTGCGGCATTTGCTGATATTCCGGTTGATCGGCTAAACGATGCGCGTGCATGGTTGCAGGCACGTGACGAGATTGACGCCACACGCATCGCGATTTATGGAACATCGAAAGGCGCGGAGTTTGCGTTGCTCGCGGGCGTACATTTGCCGTGGGTCACGTCTATCGTCGCGGTGGTGCCAAGTGATGTGGTCTGGGAAGGCTGGGGACCAAATATTGAACTGGGTAAACGTTCCTCATTTTCATTGAATGGCAAACCGCTGCCGTTCGTACCATATGAAGATTTTGCGAAGGAGTTTATGGGTTTTCAAACGGGCGAGGCGGTGCGCATTCGTCGTCCTCAAGACAAGGGACGTGCCACGCATCCTGCGGCGGCAGTGGCGGCACGCATTCCCGTTGAGCGCATCAAGGCACCGGTAATGTTAATCGCAGGGCAAGAGGATCAAATGTGGAATTCAGCGATGATGGCGCACAACATTGCCGAGCGCCGCGCCGAGGCAAAACTGGAAACGGTGTCGCTGATTTATTCCGATGCGGGACACGCCATCGGCGGCACTGGCTACAATCCCACCACGCAATATGACGTGAGCCTGAGTAAAGTGGGCGGCACGCCCGAAGGCAATGCACGCGCACAGGCCGATGCGTGGCCGAAGACGATTGCGTTTTTGAAGCGCACGCTGGGCGCGAAGGATTGATATTCAGGAAAGTGAAAGCCCGCTACTGACGGGCATCTTGCAGCATTTTTTGCTGCAAAGGCGCTCTGGTACTGGGGTTTAGTGTTCGGCTTCCGTTTAGTATTCAACTTACGCAGATCACTATACGATGTCATCCCGAGCCGCTTTTCGATGGAGACCCCCTTTCGGGGGTGCGAGGGATTTGCTGTTTTGGCATACATGGCGATCTGCACCACACACGCGAAGAAGCAGATTCTTCACTGCGTTCAGAATTTCAGAATGACAGCGGGGCAGCGCTATTTAATCCGCCGCTTGTTAAACGCGTCGTCAATCTGGTCGCGAAAAAAGCTCTGCATCGACGCTGATGTTGAAAAACGTCGCCACATTTCCGACGATACGTTCGCGTATTCAAACGTGCCCGCCGATAATTCAATCGCCAAGGCACGCCGTTTGTCGTCATAACCGATGGCGCGGATTGACCCGCCATTCACTTTTTTCATTTCCAATTTTTGGCTCCTGACACTAGAAAATGATCCAGAATTGAAGCATCACAAACATGCAGAGTTCAGCCAGCAACGCGATCCACGCGCGGCGATAGGCGCGATATTTGCGGGTGGCAATCGTGGCGACCTGATGAATCTGGTGGCACACATCATCGAGCAACTCGTGCAAATCCGCGCGATGAAAACACGCTGCATATTCGGCTGGCAGCGGTCGTTGCGCAATATCGCCAAAGAAAACCAGATTCGGAATTTGACCTGACACCGCGGCTTTGCCACGATTGCGCGCAAGCAGCGTGCTCAACGCAAAATAGTAGAACGCGGCCGCCGCACAGATAAACAATACTAGCGACAATTTCACGGGGTTGCCCAGCCCGATCAGCCTGGAGAGATTGGTCGAAACATATGTCACCAAGAGCGTGGACATCACAATCAAAAGATAGCTCTTTTGATCGGCCGAGCGAATCAGTTCCTGATTCAAATTTAAAATACGCCACGCCTGATCCAGGCGCAGCGTAAGTTGCGGCAGGTCATAACAATTAGCTGCCGCAATGGTAGCTGTGGTAGCTGTGGCAGCAGCGGCAGCAATACTTTCAGCACGGGCCCTGCTATCAGGCATGATGCGCGCCGATAATCTCGCTCATCTCGGCCAGAATCGTGCTATCGAGTTTGGCAGCAACATCCAGCGCTTTCATGTTTTCTGTAAACTGCGTCATGCGCGAAGCACCAGTAATCACCGTACTCACGCGCGGGTTTTTGAGGCACCAGGCGATGGCTAATTGCGCGGTGGTGCAGCCGATTTTTTTAGCTATTTCCGTCAATTTTGCGACCCGCGCATTTTTATCGGCATCCAGCAATTGATCCTGCATCCACGCCATGTTTTTGAGCGAACCTCGGCTATCCGCCGGCACTCCTTTTGCATATTTGCCGGTGAGCAACCCCGATGCCAGCGGGCTCCACGTGGTCAATCCCAAACCAATGTCTTCGTACAAACGCGCGTACTCGATCTCAACTCGCTTACGGTGAAACAGGTTGTATTCAGGCTGCTCCATCACTGGTTTATGCAGATGATGTTTATCGGCAATGTGCCACGCTGCCGTGATTTCAGCAGCGCTCCATTCAGACGTGCCCCAATACAGCGCCTTGCCGCTCGCAATCATGTCGTGCATCGCGTAAACGGTTTCTTCCAGCGGCGTATGCGCATCCGGGCGATGGCAATATACGAGATCGACAAAATCGAGGCCAAGCCGTTTTAACGAGTGATCAATGGCCTGCATGAGGTATTTCCTGTTCAGGGTATTTTTCTCATTCACGCCATCACCAAATTTGGCGGCCACACCCCAAAAAAATTTGGTGGAGACCACATAGGTCAGCCGATCCCAGCCCAGTTTTTTTAATGCCGCGCCCATGACTTCTTCAGAGCGCCCGAATGCATACACCTCGGCATTGTCAAAAAAATTCACGCCATGATCGCGCGCCGCACTCATCAGCTCAATCGCGGATTTTTCATCCACCTGATTGCCATACGTGACCCACGAACCCAGCGACAGTGCGGAGACTTTTAAGCCTGATTTTCCCAAACGACGGTATTCCATATTCATCCTTGTTGTTCCTAAAAATTTAATACCACTTTACTTTACTTGTCTTTTTCATCATCAATATCCGCATACGGGCTGGTCAAGAGCACACGCGTGCGCTTGGGCCCGGCGGAGAATTCTTCCAGCTTGACCAGCACAGGAAATAGCTCTTTTAATCTAATGCGCGCATCGGTTTCCTTGTCGAAGGTGAGCAACTCACCTTTCTCATTTTTTACGTCGCGCCATGCATCGGGACGCGCTTCGTCTTCTTGAACTTGCAGTTTAAATTTTGGCATCATGATCTTTCACGTTAAATTTATTTTGCAAACCTTCCGGCGTCAGCGGATGCGAGAGCAAAAAACCCTGCGCCTCTTCACAACCGCTTGCCAGCAAAAATTCAAGCTGTGCTGCGTGCTCAATACCTTCGGCGACGACGCGCAGCCCAAGACTTTTCGCGAGGCCAATGATACCGCGCGTAATGGCGGCATCATTGGGATCGGTGGTGATATCGCGCACAAAAGATTGATCAATCTTTAATTTGGCAATATCGAAACGTTTCAAATAAACCAGATTGGAATAGCCCGTTCCAAAATCATCGACCACCAGACGAAAACCCGCCCGCGCCATGGCGTCCAGCGTGCTGCTGGCCGCATCGCCCTCGCTTACCAATGCGCTTTCGGTTAATTCGATTTCAAGATCATGTGCGGTCAGGCCGTTAACACCGATGGCATGTAACAGTTGGTCGACCAGATACCGCGATTTGAATTGCACACCGGAAACATTGATCGTTACCGGGAAATGGGCCAGCCCCGCTTCACGCCAGCGCCGAAGCTGCGCTGATGCCTCATGCACCACCCATTCGCCGAGCTCGATAATTAATCCGCTGTCTTCAGCCACCGGTATAAAACGGTTTGGCGAAACATCACCCAGCTCTTCGCTATGCCATCGGATCAATGCTTCCGCGCCGATCAACTTGCGGCCAGGAACGCGGAATATCGGTTGATACACGAGCGAAAATTCGTTGCGTGATCGGTTACGGGACAGCGCTCGGCGCAACGCATTTTCCACCGACAAACGCTCGGTGACTTTCTGATTCATCTCGGCGCGAAAAAAACTGAACTGGTTGCGGCCTTCGCTTTTTGAGTGATACATCGCGAGGTCGGCGTTTTTGACCAGACTGTTTAAATCCTCACCATCGTGCGGCCAGATGGTCAAACCGATCGATGGCGTGACGGTCAGCTCGTGCCCGCTGATGCGCTGTGGCGCACCTATTTTTTTGATCAGTGAATCGGCCAATTGGGCGAGATCGCCAGGATCGGTGGTGCCGGGCAACAGCAATACAAACTCATCACCGCCATGGCGTGACACGGTATCGGTTGCACGGGTGGCATCCATTAGGCGTCGCGCGGTTTCAGCCAAAAGCTGATCGCCAATATGATGACCCAATGAGTCGTTGATATTTTTGAAACGGTCCAGATCAATAAACATCAGCGCCATACCCTCGTGCTGATGTTTTGCCTGCCGCAGTGCGAGATCAAAACGCGCGCTCAGCAACATTCTGTTTGGCAGGCCCGTCAAAAAATCATATTCCGCGAGTTCGCGAATTTGCGCTTCGGTTCGCCTTTTCTCGGTAATGTTGCTGCCCACACCGCGATAGCCGTTGAATTTTCCATCACTGGTAAAAACCGGTTCTCCCGAAATACTCACCCACCAAATTTCGCCACTCGGCATGGCGTAGGCATATTGAAAATCGCGGAATGGCTGATGCGATTCAACCAGCGCGCGGTGCTGATCCATCTGCTCGCGGCTCAGGCCCAGATAGGGAATTTCCCAGCGTGGCAGCCCCAGCCGCAAAACCGGATCAACCCCGGTGGCGCGCACCATGCCACCAGAGATGCGTGAAAAATGAAATTTGGCATCTTGTTCCCAATACCAGTCTGAGGACATCGCCAAGAGACTGCGAAAACGCTCCTCGCTGGCCGCCAGTTCGCGCTCCGCTGTTTTGCGCTCGGTAATGTCGAGCCTGAAACCAATCACGCCGCCATCGGCCGTCTTGCGATCCGACACCAGCAAGTATTTGCCTTCTTCCAGACGGATTTCGAAATCGCTGGCGTCAGGATTGACATGTTTGTCCACAAGGCTCCTGACATATGCGGCTTCATCCAATCCCGTATGCGCCGCAAACCCACGATGAAAATAGGCGCGCACAATCTCTTCATACGCGGCACCTGCGACCAACAAATCGGCTACGCCCGCATAAATTTCGCGAAATCGCCGATTGCAAAACACCAGCCGATTATCAGCATCGTAAAGCACCACGCCTGCTGGAAGCGGGTCAAACGCATTGACAATGCGCTCAAGCGTGCCGACCGGATCAGCGGCACTCATACCCTGTGCGACTGCTTTTTCAAGGCGATGGAATGGTGAAGTCACGTTTTCGATCTGACTGCGTCTGTCTATATCTGTTTTAAAAAAACCGATCAATCTGTAACCTTGCGATAGTGGGCCACCTCTTCTTTGAGCGCGATCCACCATACTTTACCCTTGGTCGAATTTGCGCCGCATGGCGTGTGGGTGGCAAAGCCGGGATAGTCACGACCCAGATTGTTAGGGTCGTCACGGCGCGTGCGCGGCGGCGCGACCAAACCCTTTTCGTTTGATTCCAGCGGAAACAACCAACAGCCCATCGGTTTGTAATGCCATTTGTGTTTACCCTGGGCTACGGCCAACGTTTGCAGCGAACACTTGCCGTCTTTTTCCGTAAACGCGCAACGTGTGTTCGCAAAGTGCGCCGGTTTGGATTTGTATTTATAAACACGGGTTGCGGTTTTGCGCCCTTCGTGCTCGCCCCAGCTCGAGTCCCCAATATATTTTTTCGGCAAATGCGAAAAGTGCGCCGGGTATTTTGCCACCACTTTATGAATTAACGCTTCCTCCTCGGGCAGTAAAAAAGCGCCGTCGCTGCAGCAAATGCCTTCGCAAACGGTGAGGTCGCAGTAATGTAGTTTGGCGGGCAGTTTGCGGGGCTTGCGGGGTTTATGACTGGGTTGCGGTTCGACAGACATTAATCAAAATCCCTTCA
This sequence comes from Burkholderiales bacterium, assembly GCA_025350945.1. Taxonomy (GTDB): domain Bacteria; phylum Pseudomonadota; class Gammaproteobacteria; order Burkholderiales; family Usitatibacteraceae; genus UKL13-2. The sequence goes on along the minus strand of JANXWW010000211.1, from coordinate 9,403 downwards.
GATTGTTCACTTTAAATTCATTTCACGAATATCAAAATTACCGCCATTGGTCATGCAGCCCTGCTCAATGAGCGAAACGATATCGCGCGCCACATGATGCGCATCGCGCAAGGCACCGTCTTTTTTCATGGCACGAAAGCGTTCCACATCCGGAAAATCGTGTGTACTTTTTTCTCTAATCTCAGCTTGCATTGGTGTGTCAATCACACCGGGTGCCAGCGAGCAAATGTGCAAGGCTGTATCGGAATTCATAGCTGTTGCCTCCATTGCTGCCGCGCGTGTCGCCATTTCAAGCCCTGCCTTGGCCGTGCAGTACGCCGCCCAGCCAGGCACGGCGCGTTTGGCAGCGCCTGACGAAATATTAATAATCAGCCGCTCACTCGCTATTGCGCGCGTCACGTTGGCGAACAGACGCATCATAATCATCGGTGCCAATAAGTTCACATCAATGTTCGTTTTCAGTGCGGTAATACTGATTTCAGTAAACGGGCTAACCGGCGCGACGACACCCGCATTGTTGATGAGCACGGCCTTCGCAAATGTCTCGCCGGCAATCTCGTCCACAAATTTTTCAAACGCCGGCTCAATTGACTCGGTGTTCGAAAAATCCACAAAAATATTTGACGATGATTGATCGACAACCGCAAACCGCGACATCGAATAAACATTGTTGGCGTCATTCGCTGCGAGCACTTTTTGCAGTGCTGCACCGAGCCCTTTGGTGGTGCCCGTGAGCAAATACAAATTCTGCATTGAAGCGCCTGATGCCTAATCAAACAACGCAGCCAGCGCGCCAATACCGACCTCGACCAAATCACTCCCACTGCCGATGCGCGCCGCCTCAATCAGCACGCCACCCGCGATAAGCCATTCGAGCGAGCCCGCCACAGGCGACTGCGAACGACTGGCGTAAGCTGGAGTCTCGCGAATGCGTTCCAGCGCCAGCGTAAGCTCAGCCTGCTGCTCAGCGGTTGCACCAAACTGTTTTGCTTGTTGTGCCTGCAAAACGGTGAGCGCCTTCTCGACAGCGTCATGATCGAGCACTGAAATGGCTGAGCCACAATGGCTGCACGATGTGTCGTTAGTAAGATCAATTGATCCGCCGCAACTCGAGCACCTGATCTGCTTGACGCTCACCGACAGTGATTTTATTTCGCTCGCGTTCAGACTGCGAATAAAATTTTTCTCACGCAAAAATTGCGTAAAGCTGGTAGCGCGTCCATGCCCTTGCTGGCAGCGATGGTAACTGAAGCGACCATTTTTTTGAATGTCGTTGGTCAGCTTCAAACCGGTCGAACACGACGGGCAGCTCATATTCATGCTGACCGTATTGCGGGCAACATTGGCATGGGCAGATTGCGCTTCGTGAATACGTTTGAACAGCTCAATGATCGAAGTCGCTGACAAACTGGTACTCTCAAGCTGATCAAACCAGATCAAATGACACGGCCAGCACGCATCAATGGACACAGCAGTGCCCAAATGGGATTGAAATGTCAGCACATCCATCTTGCTGCGACAGCTTGGACAATTAATCATGGCGCTAATTTACGCAACTGATTTGTCAACCAGAGCAGCAATACCTGCTGCCGCGATTAACGCATCATCAGATGATTTCACGCCTGACACACCCATAGCACCAATGGTTTCGCCGTCGATAACAATCGGCACACCGCCTTCCAGAAAGGTGACGCCCGGCATGGATAGCGCCGACACGCGCCCGTTGTTAACCATGTCTTCATCACCTTTGGTAGCACGACGGCGCATGGCGGCGCTGCTCGCCTTCGCTTGGGCAATCGCGACGCTGGACGGCGCGCATCCGTCAAGGCGCTGGAACCACAGCATATGACCGCCATCGTCGACAATTGCCAAGCATACGGCCCAGTTGTTTTGATGCGCCATGGACTCAGCAGCAGCCGCAATTTTTTTTGCGTCTTCAAGGGTTAAATATTTTTTTATCTTCACGAAAATTCCAGAAAAATGATTATCGATTCCATCACCACAATTATACGGGCGCATTAAATGTTTTCCTTGCCTGGCGCGCTGCAATGCAATCAACTATTTGCAATCAACTATTTTTTCAGCTTGGTCAGACCGGCCTCGTAATCTTTACCCATTATCTACATACCTCAGCTTTGGATCATCAAGTGCTTAATCCAACCCAATATGTGGCGAACAACTATCGCGCTTTTTTTGCTGCCGGGCGTGGCGAAGGGTTGGGCGCGTCACGCCATGGCGCGCTGCTAAACGTCTCCACCAAAAAGCTTACAAACGCTGCCACACGCGGGCTCTTGTGTTTGCCGTGCGGATACACTGCCGACAGCGGCAACGGCTCCACATGATGTACATCCGTCAACAATGGCACCAGCCAGCCAGCGCGAATACTCTCGGCCACAATCACATCTGATAAACGAATAATGCCCACACCGGTTGCGGCCAGCTGCAGCAGCGTTTCTGCGTTGTTCGCGCTGACATTGCCAGTCACATCCACGCTCTTGATGCCATGTTGTCCGTTATCAGCATTCACCGTATCGAACGGCCAACGCCGTAACTGCGGTGCGCCGCTGATCGATACACAATTGTGTTGCGACAAATCTTCCGGCGATTTGGGCACGCCATGTTTTTTCAAATATGCGGGCGATGCGCAAATAACGCGATGCAAATCGCAAATCTTTTTCGCAATCAGCGACGAATCGCGCAAGTTGCCCGTACGAATCGCAACATCCGCACCTTCTTCAATCAAATCCACCAGTCGATCCGTCACCGTAATTTCCAGCTCAATTTCAGGATAGCGCTCCAGAAAACGCGGCAGCGCCGGCGCCAATTGATGCATCGCAAAAGCGGCACCGACGTTAATACGCAGCAGCCCTTTCGGCTGTGCGCTAAAACGCGTCACCTCGGCTTCTGCTTCCTCGATGTCGGACAGGATGAGTTTGGCGCTCGCAAAATAAGCTTCGCCCTCGGCCGTTAGCGCGAGCTTGCGCGTGGTGCGGTTCATCAGCCTGACGCCGAGCCTGTCTTCCATACGCGTGACCAGTTTTGACAACGCTGATGGCGTCAAATCCAGATCGCGCGATGCGGCTGAAAATCCACCCAGCTCGACTGAACGCACAAATGCCCGCATTTCCCCCGGCTTGTCCAAAATTTTTCCTTCCGAAATACGATATCGATCAATCTGGTTTTTCTACGTTTTTCACATTATGCCCGCTGTTTAAGCATCTGAATTGTGCATCTAAATCCCGCGTGCATATGCAAAGTTGCGCAGTTCCGGGGCGAGCGAGTAGTGAGCGATATAATGACTCTTTGAAAAATTAGTGCCAAATATTATGAAACGCTCCCGCCCGAAAGCAGCGCCACTTGCAGCCGCCAATCCAGGCAAACCAGCAAATTTGCGCGAGCCGCACCTCGCCCGCAACATTCAGCAATTGATCACGCTCGCTACGCATTGCGCAAAAGCGGGAAGTCGCTACGAAGACGTTTATTGGGAGCGCGAAATTTTGGCGCTGGCCTCGAAGCTGATGGCGGCAGGCAAGGATTTGCCTATTGAAACAGCACTCGACATCACCCTGAAAGGCGCCCTCGACGCCGATCTCGATGCGCACGAAACGCTGCTGTCGTTTTGTGAAGCCGCAGCCGAGTGCTCCACCATTGATATGGATGGTGCCAGATTCGATACGCTGCTAGTGGCGATGCCGATGGTGGCGTGGTCACGCTATGCAATTGCCTCGGGCCCGCTGGGTGAAAATGATGACGTCGCCAGTCAGATCGCCCATGAACTCATGATTGCGCTGCACACTTATGTCCTGGCGCATGGCACCCGCGCTTGCCTGAGCCCATTTCTTTACAGCATTGATCAAATGCCGATCAGTTTTTCGGGCGTGCATAAACTCGCGAAAAAACTGAGCCTCGAAGCACTCGGCGCTAAGCGCACTCGTCTTGATAGTGCCAAGCTGCCCGCCGCGGCGGATTTGCTCGCTGACGTTCGCTTTCTGATTTTGGGCGTCAGCGTGCCGGAAGGCGCACCCCTGTTTCGCTGGCAGGAGGATCAGGCACTTACCCGAGAAGCCTGTGCGGCTGCATGGACAAAGCATGCGAAACCAATACTGGCAAGCCTCTTGCCCGGTTGCGAATTTGAATGTTTACTGCCCGACGCTTTTTTTGTAAGTTGCCGCGAAGCCGATCGTCGTGTGCGCCCTTACGCGATCCGCGCAGCCGTTTCATTTTTGGAAAATACGTTAAATGTGAAGCCTGAAAAAGTTCACGCGGTTATCGCCGCCGTGGGCGAAAAAGCGGTGACTGAATTTCGCATCAGCTTTATTACGCCGGGCCAAAGTGACGTGGTGCATGGCTCGATCTGGCCTGTTTTTTCTGCTGAGGAAGACGAGAGCGAAATCATTCGCGTTCTGCGTGAATGCAAGATCAGCCGCATCACCACACCCGAAGGCGTATTTGCTGCTGAACACTGCGATGATTGCGGCGCACCGCTTTTCGCCAACGAAGATAGCGAGATGGTGCACCCCGCGTGGCCTGATGATGCGGAGCATACAGCGGCGCATTATCATTAACTTTGAGTTGCTTCGCGCCTTTGCACGAACGGCGAAAGGCGCGACAAATGAGATGGCGTAACTAAGGCTTCAGCGCATCATACAAAAACGGCAAACTTTCATCCATCCGATAATCAACACTCGAATGCGTATCGTTAAATTCTTCATAGCAATGTTGAATGCCGGCGAGCTTTAAGCGCTTCGATAAAATCCGTGCGCCATAGTGGATGTGATATTGATCACGCCAGCCGCAATCGATAAAAATACCGTGCAATGATTTGAGTTGCGTTTTGTATTTATCAACCAGATTGATCGGATCATGCTTTTGCCAATTTTTCCGGCGTGATTCGATCACTTCGCCCGTTTCAAGATTAAACGGCACCCGAAAACCCAGCGGCGCTTTGGGGTCGGGATCATAGGTCGCCGCCATTGCGATTAGCATCAGCGCATGGCCTTCAGCCTCATTTAATTTATCTTCACGCCACGCATGCGAGAGGAAATTTTTAATGCGGCCATCATCCATGCCGTTCGTGACATCTTTCTCCTCCGCCGATACGTCGATGACACCCTTCACGCGCTTTTTTGTTTTGTGTTTGGTGAGTTCGGTCAGTGTGCGCGGCCAATCGCTCATGTAGACAAAATCAAAATACGCATCCCCCGAATGGCTCGCGACCGCACCCCAATATTTTGCATATTTCATACCGTGAATGATCGCGCCATAGCCGCCAGACGATTTGCCAAAACATCCCCGATGATCGCGCGATGCGAGTGTGCGAAATTGTTTATCAACAAATGGGATCAGCTCGCGCGTTAAATAATCGGCGTAATCACCGACTGCCGATGAGTTGATGTATTGATTGCCACCCAGCGCGGTAAAGCAATCGGGAAACACAATAATGGTCGGCCCCATCTTGCGCTGATGAATCAATCGCGCGACACGCTCCGGCACATTCTCGTCAAAGCCGCGCCAATTTACATGAGACAAGCCCGAGCCCATAAAGCCCACCAGATCGAACAACACCGGGAAGCGCTGCGCGGGCTGCTGATCGTATTGCGGTGGCAGCCAAATAGTCAGCACACGCCGATGCGGATCACCGAGGAGCTTGGGAATACTGGCGCGCAATATTTTTGAATCGAACTCAACAGTGACGATTCGACCCATAGGCCAGCCCGGACGTTTCAATGCCATGTTGGTATCTCCAAATAAAAAATAATGACCCAATTCTAGCCTGCATTTGTTGAGATTCACATGTGCTTGCCGTGAATTTAGTGACGTCTACCTGATAAAATTCGAACTCATTAGCTCACTGTAAGGAGAAACAAATATGACGATTTCCATGTATCAGGCATCCGCCCCCGCGTTCACCCGCATGCTTATGCAACTCAAAGTGATTGTTGATAAAGCCGCGGCGACCGCTGCCGCCAAGAAAGTGGATGACAGCGTTTATTTAACCGCGCGCCTTTATCCCGATATGTTGCCGATGGGTCGTCAGATTCACATCGCCTGTGATTTCGCGAAAGGTTGCTGCGCACGGTTGGCGGGACTGGAAGTTCCAAAATACGAAGACAACGAAGTTACATTCGCTGATTTTCAAGCGCGTATTGATAAAACCATCGCCTATGTTGCCACCATTTCCGCTGCGCAGATTGATGGCCAGGAAGATCGCGATATCAATATCACCATCGCGGGCAAGCCGGTCACGTTTAAAGGCCAGTCGTATCTGGTTCACTTCGCGCTGCCGAATTTTTATTTTCACCTGACCACCGCCTACGCCATTCTGCGTCATAACGGCGTTGATATTGGCAAGGGCGATTTTCTCGGCGGTCGTTGATAATTATTGGAGTTATGAAATTGCGACATCCACTTAAATCAGTCACCGGCTTTGTCAGCACGCTCGCTATGCTGGGCGTGCTCGGCTATGTGGGTGTCGCCGGTTTTTTCTACTGGGCACAGGACAATATTGTGTTCCGGCCCGAAGCACTTCCTGCGTCTTACGAATTTACGCTGCCGAATGTGAGCGAGGTAAAAATCCCGGTTGACGGCGCGACATTATCAGCGCTGCATTTTAAACAGCCGAATGCCAAAGGCGTAGTATTTTTTCTGCATGGCAACGCAGGCAATCTCGCCTCGTGGGTGCGCGACACTGATTTTTATCGCCGCAGCAATTTTGATTTGTTCATGATCGATTATCGCGGCTTTGGCAAAAGTACGGGCCACATTGAAAGCGAAGCGCAGTTGCATGCGGACGTGCTCGCCGCCTGGAAAATGATCGCGCCGCAATACGAAGGCCGAAAGCGCGTCATCTTCGGAAGATCACTCGGCACCACACTCGCGACCAAATTATCAACCGAAGTCGCGGCAGATTGGACAGTTCTCGTCTCGCCGTTTTACAGCCTGGAAGCGATGCGTCAACAACATTATCCCTGGCTGCCTGGCGCATTGATGAGATATAAATTTACGACAAACGAGTGGCTACCGAATGTGAAAAATCCCGTCACCATTATTCACGGCAATATCGATACGATGATCAATATTTCCCAAGCCGAACGCCTGAAAGCCATCGCCCCCAAAGTCGAGCTGATCGAGATTCCAGATGGCGATCACGTTAACTTGCATCAGCTCTCGAGCTACCTTGATGCGTTGGCAGATCGGTTGATCAAACTCTAGCATTGGCGAATGTTACCGAGCATTTTTGCTCCGAAACGCGCGCCGAGTAAGCGGTTTAAATACTAACCATCAAAATCATTCAGCATCAGAATGGAGCCTAAACGTTTCGCTTTTTTATAGTAACGTTCATCAGCCGTGATTAAAGTGCCATTCAGGCCAAGCGCGATGGTGTGATAAAAAGTATCGAACAAGTGATGATCCAGTTCGAGCTCGAGAGAAATTGCCCGTTGATAATGATAGGGATCGTTTGCGGTTTTTACAAATGCCTATGCCAGTATCGCGCTCACTGATCGGGTTGCGGTTTTTGGTGTCAGCCGCGCCAGCACAGCAGCAACCTCACTCACCCAATGTGGCGGCTGCAAAAATAGGGCATCTCCGCGCTGCGCGGTAATCAATAGCTGGGTTGCTTGATCGATATCCGCTTTTGTGTCGTCATCATCAATAAACCATTTAATCGCCACACTGGCGTCGACCACATATGCGTTCACTTGCCAGCGCGCACGGTACCGGAAGATTTGCGGATTTCATCACGTGTGCGCAAAATCTTTTTTGTGCTTATTGATGCGTTGGATTTGCGAATAGTCAAAATTGTTTTGACCGCTAAATCACTGCGTCGCTTGTGCTCCGAGCGATCAATTGCCTCCTCCATTAGCTGAGTGACAATCGCACTTTTATTGGTATCCACAAACACCTGATTTAACCGCTCTTTCACATCCTCGGGGATACTGAAATTTATGGTCGCCATGACAATCTCCAATACTTGTTAAAAACTTCAACAAGCCTATGGGTTGGCAGGGCGAATTGCAACCGGCACTGAACATTGAGTATTTGGCATATGGCATCGCAACAAAAAGATGCAAACCCGCTATCGGTGGGCTAAAGCGGGCATTTTTGCTCCGAAACGCGCGCGCTGCCTTGCGTTTACTTTAATCGATATGGCACCGGATAAGTCACCAAACTCGTGTTGCCGTCCTTGTCGTAGGCTTCAACACCGAAAAAAACATTGTCTTTCGATATGCCTTTAATTGTTGCACGCATCACGTTGCCCACGTCTTTGCGCTGCTGCCAAAATGGTGCGGTGGTATCGCGCCAGACAATGCGATAACCGGCGACATCCGGCTCAACATTCGCTTTCCAGCGCAGCGTGGAATCATTTTCCAGCGTTAACGTTTCCATTTGCACTTCGCGCGGCGCGGCGGGAGCGAGTGCCAAGGCGGCGAGTGCGGCTGCGTTAACTTTTGCGACTTTGGCGACGTAATCGAAATCCACAAACTCCGGCAAGTCGCCATATTGCACGCCGTTTTCCACGCGCGGTGTTTGGTGCTGATGGCGATAATCTTCAATTGATTCGGTCATGCGCACAGCCGCGTAGCCGGCATCGAGAAACGGGGAGTGATCGCCGCCGCGTAGATAACGATCACGCCGATAAATCAGATCAACTTTAATATCGGTGAAATGGCGATCCGCAGTTTCCTTGATAAAGCGTCCCAGCTGGCGTGTAGGAAAATCATTCTCGCCGCCACTCTTCAGCATCGTAATCGTTTCTTCAGATTGCTCCTTCACTGGCGGCACGCCTTCAGCAAATAAGCGCACACGATCACGAATCACCGTGCCATCCGCGCCCTTGGTGTTGCCGATAATATCGTTGGTAATCATGCCCGCCACATCGAGGCCTTTGGCCTTCGCATTTTTGGCCCAAAATGTCGCGCCAATCAAGCCCTGCTCTTCACCTGCCACCGTCATAAAAACCAGCGTGGCATCGAATTTATATTTTGACATCACACAAGCAAGCTCCATCACGGCGGCGGTGCCGGATGCATCATCATTGGCACCTGGTGCGGTGGTCTCGCCATCTACGGGGCTTGACGGCATGGAATCGTAATGGCCCGAGACAACATAGAGCCTGTCTTTACTTTCCGCCTGCGTGCCGGCAAGCGTGGCGACCACATTGACAATCGCGGTGGGCTGCGGAATGCGCACCGCCTGCTGCGCGATGTTTTCATCGAACTCAACTTTCATGCGCCCGCCGTTGTCTTTGGCGCAACGCTCTAGCTCGGATTTGATCCAGCGCCGCGCGGCTCCTATGCCGCGCGTTTCGCTCTTGGTGTCCGAAAGCGAATTTCGTGTTTCAAAGCTAACGAGCTTGCGAATATTTTTTTCAATCCGCGCAGCAGAAATTTCTGCTGACATT
>JANXWW010000207.1 GCA_025350945.1 Burkholderiales bacterium | reverse complement strand
GCAGTTATCATCGCCACCGGCACCGAAGTCTCAATCGCAATAGATGCACAAAAAGCGCTTGCATCAGAAGGCATCCACGTCCGCGTCGTTTCAATGCCATCCCCCTTTATTTTCGATAAACAAAATGCCGCGTACAAGGCGAGCGTCCTGCCAAAGTCCGCGCCCCGCTTAGCGATTGAGGCAGGTGTGACAGATTACTGGCGTAAATACGTGGGGCTGGATGGGGTGGTGATTGGGCTTGATACGTTTGGCGAGTCGGCTCCGGCGGGCGTGTTGTATAAGCATTTTGGGATTACGGTGGAGGCGGTGGTTGAGGCGGTGAAGGGCTTTAGCAAGTAAAGCAGTCGCATTGAGAGCCTAACCGTCTATATTTTGTTGCCCACTAATGTAGACTAATGATGACGGTGCAAATCCTGAATATGAAATGATTTCTAGACTCTAAAACACGCTTAGCAGCCACCGCACATCACTAAAAGTAGATGAATTCATGACTTCCTCGCACAACCTTCGCACTAAAGAAAATACAAGACCTATCGTTATTGACCTTTTTGCGGGCGCTGGCGGGCTCTCATTAGCATTTGAGCAGGCAGGCTTTGATATAGCGGCAGCAGTAGAAATTGACCCTATTCACTGCGCAATTCATCATTACAATTTCCCACAAGCGGCGACGATTTGCGCTAGCGTTGTCAACCTTTCGGGTAAAGATATTCGTCGCCGAGCTGAAATCGGCAATCGCGAAATTGATGTGTTGTGCGGAGGAGCACCATGCCAAGGCTTCTCGCTAATAGGGAGGCGCGCGCTGGACGATCCACGCAATCAGCTCGTATTTCATTTCGTTCGGCTGGTAAACGAAATGCGTCCAAAGTACTTTGTATTTGAAAACGTGAAAGGTTTGACCGTCGGCACTCACAAACAATTCCTTAATGAAGTGGTTGAAGAAATGAAAGCTGCGGGGTATGACATTCTTCTACCGTGGCAGGTATTAAATGCCGCAGATTTTGGTGTGCCACAGGATCGAAGGCGTTTATTTCTGATCGGTGCCCGCAAAGGGCTACCGCTGCCAGCTTATCCGCAGCCAACGAAACGCGTTACCGTTAGCGAGGCTATTGGCGACTTGCCCAACGCTGATGAATTCGCAGAGTTGCTGCAAAGCGATAGCGTCAGAGTCAAATTCAAGACATCTTCGGTTTACGCAAAACGCCTGCGCGGTATTGAGCATGATCCGGACGATTTTGGTTATTTTCGCCAATACGATGCTGAACTGCTTTCAGCAAGCGCGAGGACCGTACACACTGAAATATCACAACGACGTTTTAGCGAAACAAATCATGGTGAAACCGAGTTGATCTCGCGCTTCCTCAAACTTGATCCAGATGGTGTGTGCAACACATTGCGCGCGGGGACGGATTCCGCTCGCGGCGCGTTTACCAGCCCTCGCCCGATCCACCCAGTTCATGCTCGTGTTATTACCGTGCGTGAGGCTGCACGTTTGCATTCATATCCGGACTGGTTTCGTTTTCACGCTACCAAATGGCATGGATTTCGCGAAATTGGGAATAGTGTGCCGCCTCTGCTCGGACGCGCCGTGGCAAACAAGTTGATTAAGGCGCTGGACATATATCCAACGAAGCCTTCAACCGTTATCGAATTGACTAGCGAATATTTACTGAATCTAAATATGGGGTCTGCAGCAAAACACTTTAATGTGTCGCCTACCGTTATTGGCCAGAGACTACGAAAAACAGATTCACCGAACAAAAACATTCATCAACCAATGTTGTGCGAGCCGGAGTCAACACATGGCTAAGCTCCCAAATGCCCGAAATCGGTATGCGGTAATTATTGAAAATATTTTTGAGCTTCATTACCAGAAAGGCGTATCGCATTTTTTCTTCGAACGCAGCGAAATAGAAGCTGTTGCAGCACAACAAAAAATTGTACTGCCCAAAAATTTGGGTGATTTAATTTATAGCTTTAGATACCGTGTGTCATTGCCTGAAGCGATTAGAAAAACAGCATCCAAAGGTAATGAGTGGATTATCGAGGCAGCCGGTCGAGCAAAATATGAATTCAAGCAAGTAAAAATCAATCGGATTCTCCCGCGCTCAGAACTCATCACCATCAAATTACCTGACGCAACACCGGAAATCGTGGTCGGCTACACGCAAGGGGACGAGCAAGCGCTTCTTGCGAAAGTGCGCTACAACCGGCTGGTGGATATTTTTCTGGGATTAACGACTTACTCGCTTCAAAACCATTTACGCACGACCGTTAAGGGCATCGGCCAAATCGAAATTGATGAACTGTATGTTGGTCTGGATCAACGCGGAAATCATTACGTCATTCCAGTGCAAGCCAAGGGTGGTAACGACCAGCTTTCGGTAGTCCAAACCCGACAAGACTTGGCATGCTGTCAGGAAAAATTCTCTGGCCTCATCTGCCGTGCACTTTCAGCGCAGTTCATGAGTGATGATCGCATCGCAATGTTTGAGCTGACCATTGAAAACAGCGAAGTCAAAATTGTTGATGAGAAACACTATAAGTTACTGCCCGCCTCGGCAATTTCTAGCGAGGATTTGGCCTCCTATCGCAGCAGAAGTTAACACTTGAGTTAAGGACAATCCCATGACAATCTGCCCCATCGCTATCGTATCCGGCTGCGTTAAATGCCCGATTTTTAAAGTCTGTCCGGTCAAAGGTTTGATTGGCGATTACGTGCCGCCGTCTGAAAAGAAAGCTGCCACGGAGACGAAAACAAAATCGGCAGCAAAGCCGAAATCGAAATCGGCGGCCAAACCCGCTGCAAAAAAGAAAGCGTAGAAACACCGGGCGTTTCTGATCGGCATTATTTTTAAATTATCGAATGCCTGAAACCCAAGCATCCATGCGGGTTTCAAGCACGCTCAGCGGGAGTGGGCCATTGCCTAATACTTCATCGTGAAACGCGCGGATATCGAATTTTTTGCCCAACGCTTTTTTCGCGCGTTCGCGTAATTCAAGAATTTTTAGTTCACCGATTTTGTACGACAGCGCTTGTGCGGGCCAGACCATGTAGCGCTCCGTCGCACGTCGGGCGGCGGCTTCGGTTCTGCCTTCAGTCGTCATGATGTAGCGGATTGTCTGTTCGCGTGTCCAGCCTTTGGCGTGCAGACCGGTATCAACAACGAGCCGAATTGCGCGCACCAATTCTGATTGTAATCGGCCAAGGTAGGCGTAAGGATCGTCGTATACGACGAGTTCTCGACCGAGACTTTCTGCGTACAACGCCCAGCCTTCACCGTAAGCGTCATACCAAAGATAACGACGGAATTTTGGCAGGGCTAACTCTTGCTGAATTGCCATTTGAAAATGATGGCCCGGTTGTCCCTCATGCAAAAACAATGTGGCCATGGATGGCATGGTGTATTTCAGTGGGTCGTGAATCACGGCATAAAACACACCGGGACGCGAGCCGTCAGCAGCGGGCAGGATGTAATGTGAGGATGCGCTATCGCGAATCAATTTATCAACCGAGCGAATTTCCAGCGGCGCTTTAGGCGCACGACCGAAAAGTTGCGCGAGTTGCGGTTTCACTGTTGCGTTCAGGCTTTCAAATCGCGCCAGCACTTCTTCATCGGTTTTAAATGGCGTCAAATCAGGCCGCGTCTCCAGCGTTTTTAGGAAGTCGATAAGCGCGCCTTTGAATCCCACTTGCGTTTTAATTTTCTCTATCTCATCGCGAATCCGCGCAACCTCCTTAATGCCCAACGCGTGAATTTCTTCCATTGACATCGTGGTCGTGCTGCTGCTGCGCACCTGAAAGCGATACCAGTTCACGCCACCGGGCATGCCGCCAAGCCCAGCACTGGCGGGGGCCTTGGGCAGGTAGTCGTTCTTGATGAATCGGCTTAACTTCACCAGTGAGGGGATTATTTTTTCGCTGAGTGCTTTGCGATACGCTGTGGTGAGTCGCGCTTTATCGTCAGCGGAAAAGCTCGCGGGCATTTTCAAGATCGGCACAAAAAAAGAATTTTTCTCCACATTCGGTTCGATCAACGCTTCATATTGGCCGAGCGCGCGTTCAACGATTGC
>JANXWW010000205.1 GCA_025350945.1 Burkholderiales bacterium | reverse complement strand
GAAGGCGTTATCGAGATCACGCAGGGCGGTGTTGTCCAAGCGGATCCGAGAGCGAGCAAAGGTGCGATCCGCTTACGCGCACCTATCGGTATTTGATGGTGCCGAGTGGCTGATGAGCGTGTTGTTGACCGCAGTGCCGTCGCCATTGGCGTGGCAGACGTGCGAGGGCTACCGCTGTATTTATGCCAGATTGAAAGCGAAGCTCCAATATTTACAGGCATCTTCAGATGTTTCTGGTTGAAATCGCCCGCTCAGTGGGGACTTCTATTTCCTCGTCTCACGCCCTTACCCTCGGCGAAGCACGCTATCAGCCACGCGCCATTCGCTGAATTTCATCCGACAAATAAACATGCGCGCCAGCTTTCTGCGAACATGCCGCGCTAATCATGGCACGCGCCACATCGGCCGATTTGATAGCGCGGTATTTTCGTGCGGGGCCAAGCAATAACGGCGAAATTATTTGGAATGCGGTAATACCGAGGCGCTCGCCGGGCCGTGATTCGGCGCGTTCCCCGACTAAAAATGAGGGCTGAAAAATATGCAATTCAGCGAAGCCGAGTTCTTGCAAGGCTTCTTCCATTTCACCTTTGACGCGGCTGTAAAACACACGTGATTGGGCATCTGCGCCAAGCGAGCTCATCGCTATGAATCGTTGCGCGCCTGATTTTTTTGCGGCGCTTGCGACGTTCATCACATAATCAAAATCGACGGTGCGAAACGCGGCCTTTGAACCAGCCACCTTGATTGTGGTGCCGAGGCAACAAAATACGTCATCGACTTTGGGTAATTTCGGCAGCGCGGCGAAATCGACAATGTGTTCGACGAGCTTCGCGTGTGGCGCAAGCGCGTGTTTGCGTGCCAACGCATGCACTTCAGTGTAGCGCGCGTCCGCTAAAAGTTGTTTTAACAATTGCTGGCCGGTGAGGCCGGTCGCACCGGCGATGATTGCGGTGCGTGGCATGGCTAGCGTCGCGAACTTCGCGTTTTTTTCTTGGGCGCAGGTGCAGCGGTGCCACCAAACGCGCGTGCCAATTCGTCATTGAATTCAGGCCCGTATGGCCCCATTAAGGTTTGCATCACGAGTTTTTCAAATTCATCACTGAATTGATTGATCACGCTGTCCGGGTCTGGCACTAAACCCGCATCGGTAATCAAGCCAAACTGTACTTTGCTGTTGTAGGTGAGAATCGACAGCCCCATACCAATGCCGCCAGATTGCGGCACCCAAAAATCAATTTCATCAATCTCGCGCCCCGCGAAGTACAAGGGTTTTTGTGGGCCGGGGACATTGGTCATGACCGAGGTCGCATTCCGGCCAATGAGAGCGCCGATTTGATCCTGCAAGATTTTAGGTCCCAAGCCGACCGCAGATAACAACACAAACGCGACGATTGGCTGCGGTGAGCCTTTGAGCGCCTGCATGCGATCACGCACCAGCATCACGCGCTCAATCGGGTCTTCAACGCCAATCGGCAGCTCCACAAACACGAGGCCAAATTGGTTGCCGAGTTCATGCGCTTTGTCGATGGGGCGCAAATTCACCGGCACCACGGCGCGGATTTCAACGCCATCGGCGTTGTCGCCTTTTTTCACCATGTAATCGCGCAAGGCGCCTGCCGCTGTGCCGAGTAGTACGTCATTAATTGAGCAGCCGAGCGCTTTGCCGATCACTTTTACTTCGGCCAGTGGCAGCGGATCACACCACGCCACACGCTTCTGACGGCCCAAGGTGCCTTTGAATCGCGTCGGTGAATCTGGTTGCATCATCGCGATTTTGCGCAGCTCCTCAGCGAGCTCCATGCCTTTGGTGGCGAATTCGCGCATGGTGGCGGGGTCTTTGGCGATTTCCAGACCTTGCTCAACCAGCCCGCGTGTCAGCTTCATCGCGCCCGACCACACGCTCGCCATCGGCTTGGTCACGCTCGTCCAAAAATCCATTTCGTCTTTGGGGCGTTTCGCGGCGATTTTGGGCTTGAGCAAACTCGCTTCAATACTTTCGCCCGTCATCGACATCATCACGCTAATTAGCGCGATACCATCGGCATAGCAGTGATGAATGCGGGTGATCAACGCAGAGCCACCTTGATAGTTTTCAACGATCTGGAACTGCCATAGCGGCTTGGTGAAATCCAGCGGCTCACTGGCCAACTGGCTCACGTAATTTTCAAGATCACGCTTACTGCCTTTGCCGGGAAGTTTGGCGCGTTTGAGATGATTTTTAATGTCGAAATTTTTGTCCGTATCCCACCACGCGCCGGTGGGATCTTGAACAGCTTTTTGTTTGAAGCGCGGATAAGTTGTAAAGCGGAGTTCCAGCGTCTCCTGAACTTTTTTAAAATCAAGTTTTTCGCGAAACATCATCACGCCAACAATCATCATCAGATTGTTGGGATGCTCCATGCGCAGCCATGCTGTGTCCACACCAGACATGCGTTCGCGATTCAATACAGAAAAGCCAGGAATGTTCGCCATTTTCGATCTTTAGTCGTTTTTTCGAATGGATTAAAATTCGGCAGGTGCCGACCATCACTCTCAGCATCGTTCTTGTTATTCTCGATGAATTGCAGACCAGAACCGATTCCGTTACAGTTACTTTAGCTGGTATGCACTGTTCTGAAAACCCCC
>JANXWW010000172.1 GCA_025350945.1 Burkholderiales bacterium | reverse complement strand
TTTGACTGGCTACGCGGCAGTGATTTTGTCATTCCTCGGCGGTATCCAGTGGGGACTCGCGGTCAACCTGATCGACACCGCACCGAAAAGCGCGCGCACAATGTTTTTATTGTCCGTCATCCCCTCGCTACTCGCCTGGGCGATGCTGCTATTGCCCGAACTAGGCTCGCGCGTCATCGTGGCGATAGGTCTGTTCGCATTCGTGTGGGTGATTGACGCGCTGCTGAACGTACAAAAATTAATCCCACCGTGGTTCTTCAAATTGCGCTCGATAATTTCCGCGATTGTGATCGTAAGCCTGGCGAGTGCGATACCGAAGACCTAGCACTGGCGAGGCTTTTCAGACATAAATGCTTTTTAAGGCTCGCCAATGCTAGAGTTCGGGGAAAAATAAAATCATGTTTTTGCTGCGCAATGCGGGCAATTGTGCAGGTTCGTAGAACACCATTTCCCCCCTAAAGTGCCGAAGATTGTTGCTTACATAGGCGCATTTACTGCTTGAGAAAACAGCAAAGATGAGAAAAGACATATGCAACCTGCTTCTTTCGACTATGTTCATGATTGTTAGTTTTGCATCATTTCAGAGTGTGGCTCAGGACATATCGGCGCAGCTATTAAAAAATCGCATTTATGAAGCGATAGACCGGCCAATGCCTACCGCGCGCGAAATCGTTAATGCAGAAATAAATATTCCATCTGCACCCGTTATTGTGGTGGGATATTTTGAAACCAAAGGTACGAAAGATGATGCCGATTGGGGCGCCGCACTTGGCTGGTATTTAATGGAAGGCGCAAATGGCGCATGGCGCGATTTGGCCGTCGTGCCGCCATATCAATACAATACTGATGCAGATATAGAGCGCGGCTCCGAAGCCAATGATAGGCGCGCTTCGCTAATACGCGTAGCCAAACGCACGGGGGCTAACTCCGGGCTGACCGGTTTTATAAAAGTCGAACGCGGCAATTTTGACGTGCAATTTGAGCTAGTTGAATTTCCAAGCGGGCGAACAAAAGCAGTTCGAAGTTCAAACGGCCCGATCACAGATTTACCGACGAGCATTACAAAGCTGGCACATGAAATGTTTAATCTTGCAGCGCAAGGTGAAGCTAGTGAGACCCGCAACATCCCAATCCCTACTCTGGTTGAAATAGAAGCATTGGCAACTACGCTAACGCGCACACGCACCCTGCAAGGGCCAGCGCGCGTTAAATTTTACGAAACACTGTGGCGCGAAAACAGACAGTCATCGGCCCTCGCTGCCGCCTATCTGGTCGCGCTATCCTCACACGAAAAAAGCAGCAAAGTTCGTGAAGCGCTTCCGGCAATTACGGCTGCGGCACCAGCTTTTGGTACTGTTGAAGTCTACGGGCAATTGCAGCGCAGCCAATATTCGAGACTTGGTGTTGACACTGATGCCGTTCAAAGATTGATCAAGGTGCTTGCAGAGAATCCCAACAATATCAGTGCCTGGCTAGCGCTCAGCAATGCGTATATTGGCGAACAGGTGATGTATCAGGAAGACAGTCGGGGAATGCGATCAGTCATTTCGCCTGCCATCGACCATCATTTGGGATATGCCAATGGCGTGGCGATTGCACTTGAAGCGGTGCGACGCTGGCCAAATCACCACCGGACTTGGTGGAGCTTAAGTTACTCCTTAAGCGCTTACGCGGGCTTGGTTCGCGGTACAGCCTACTGGAAAAATGTCCCTGATGAATCGCGCAAGCGATATAAAGCGATTATGTCGATTGCCGAAGAGTGCCTTAATAACGCAATCAAGTTGCATCCTCAAAATGGACAATTGTTCGAGTTGATGATTGAATTTGATGTGCACGCGGGCCGCGATTGGATGAACAGCTTTCGCAAGTCGGCTGCCTTGCAACCGCATCAATTCACGTTATACCAAACCGCGTTCAATTACGCACGGCCTCAATGGGGCGGCACTCGCGATGAGATGCGCGAGATTTACGAGACCGCTCTCAAAAATAATTCAAATGAGAAATGGCCCACCACACTTCGAGACGCATGGGCATCCGAAATTAAACCGATGATTGATTTTAGAAATCGCTGGGTACAAATCACCGCTGCCGTTAGTTTAAGTGTGATACTCATTTTTGCATGGCAGCGTTGGCGGTCAAATCGCACTCATCGTCACTAGCAAAAATATAAAATATCGCAGCACTGACACAACTCTCATATAAGGACAACGCTATGCACTTTGCCAACTCTGTTGAAATTGCAGCACAGCCCGGCTCAATATTTTCACTGTACTCTAATGTAAGCGACTGGCCATCCTGGGATCC
The DNA here is from genome assembly GCA_025350945.1 of Burkholderiales bacterium. Taxonomy (GTDB): domain Bacteria; phylum Pseudomonadota; class Gammaproteobacteria; order Burkholderiales; family Usitatibacteraceae; genus UKL13-2. The sequence continues at coordinate 276 of JANXWW010000172.1, read as the reverse complement.
GGAGGTCGAAACGTCCAGCCTTTCTGGGCCTTTTGTTACTGGAACATGGGGGAAACTAAAACCAAAAGGCGGCCCCAGTTCCAAGATTGAACTCATTGAAGTTTCGGCCGAAAAGTCTTTCACCGTTCAGTGCAAGCTCCCGCTGTGCGCGATGAGATTTGAACACCAATTAGTTCAGAAAGGAACGCTGACCGTTGCTACCCACAGTGTTTCCTTCACTGGCCTTCTTTCGCCCTTGTTTGGCTTGCTCATCGGCACCGGGATCAAAAAGACGCT
>JANXWW010000383.1 GCA_025350945.1 Burkholderiales bacterium | reverse complement strand
TTGGTGAGCGGCTGTTTTATGCTCACGCGCGGCGATACGTTTCGCGAAGTGAACGGTTTCGACGAAAAATTTTTTCTCTACTTCGAAGATTTCGATCTCGCCTTGCGTATTTCACATTTGGGCAATATGGTGCGACTGCCTCAGTGCCGCATTATGCACGCAGGCGGCGGCGCGGCGCGCAAGGGATTGCGCCACATCCGGTTGTTTTGTCGCTCTGCGCTACGGTTTTTTAACAAGCACGGTTGGCGATGGTGGTAGGCGAGGCGAAATTTTTCGCTACGGCTTGTGGATGATGAGCGCATCCTGCCCTGTCCAGAACGCAATTTTTTCATGCGCTAAAATACTCTGCTGCAACGCAGATTGCACCGTGTTAATTGCACATTGCGCGGTCGTAAACGTGGTGCCATAGGCGGCGCTGTCGAGTGAAGTGGATTCGCTGCTGCGAATGAAATGGTCACCGCGCTCATTAAATTGAACGCACATTTTTTTTGCCATCTCTTCGTTGTGTACCGTAATGACGAGCAAGCCGCCGGGTGCCACACCGCGATACATACACTTGAGCCATGGCCCCCACATTTCCAGCGGCACATGCGTGAACATGGATAGTGCAAACACCAATTCGTACTGGGCAGGGAAATGCAGTGTGTCGGGCTCATGCGTTGAATAAAACCCATCCACGCCAAATGATTTTTTCAAAAAATCAACCGACTCCGTTTGCACATCCGAGCAGGTAAGTTTGCCCGGCAGCGCTTTGGCGAGATGGCGGGTGAAGCGCCCGAACCCGGCGGCAAATTCGAGCACTGAATTAAATTTCAGCAGCGGACGATTGACATGCTCCAGAATCGTCATCAACTCCACCATGCTGCGCCAACCATCAGAAAGATATTCGCGAAACGGATTGCCTGCCGACTCATGGCCCGCAAAATAGTGAAAAATTTCATCTTGGCGGTGAATCGTTGCATTAATCAGCATCCATTCGCTGTAGCAGCCGGGCGCGTGCATGGCTTCGAGCGCATTGTGCGCAACCAGATCGGCTGGATTTTTTTTCAGCGCATCGAGATGGATTTGTCGTTCTTGCTCAATCGATGGAGCTGATGTGACGGGTTGTTTCATGAGAATTTTCTATTCATTGAAATGCGTGATGTGTTTGAAAAACTCGACAAGCGCTGCAACAGGTTTGGGGTCGTTAAAAATTTTATGGCGATTTTCGGCAATGCGTTCAACCATGTTGTGGCGATAGGCGAGATCGGTGCCGAGCCGCAGCGCGATGCGCAGATAATCAATCTCATCTTCGGCGATTAATTCATCGAGCCCCATCATGGATAACATCGCCGCTGATTGGCGACCGCGCATAAATTCGCCACGCATCGTCACCATCGGCAGCCCCATCGCCAGCGCATCAAGCGAGGTATTGCCGCCCGACCAATAGAGCGTGTCAACCATCACATCACACAGCTGGTTAACACGCTTGTAATCATCGTGCGACATGCTGGGCAGCACTTTTACACGTCCATTCGTTGGCATGCCTGTTTTGGCAAACGCCAATGATAATCTTGCCACGAACGCCTGCGTCCATGCCTCATAAGGCGCGGCAAACATCACCAGCACACTGTTTACATCTTGTTTTAAAAGAGAGGTGATAAGTGCATCATTATCAGGATGTATTTTGAACAGCGATTGCGGCAATAAATATAAAGTTTTATCCACGGGCAACAAAAAATCTTCGCGCTGCTTGTTGATGGCTTCGCCTGTTGGCAGCGCAGGCATGGCGTAACGCGTGCCCAGCCCGGGCAGCAGGTGCAATTTTTCCGAATAATGTTGTTGTGCGTCCATGGGCTCCATCGCGGCGCACGACAAGTAATAATCAATATTGCGATGCCCCGGCGTCATGGGATGGCCCCACGCACACATCTGCACGGGGGCGAGACGCATGGACGCGAGTGCGAATATTTTTGGGTCCATGCCGAGTTCAGGGTAGACCAGAATATCCAGCGCTTCACTCTGCACCGCAAAGGCCAACCTTTCTATTGACAGATCGCCCTGCACAAACCGCTCGGCGTGGGCAATAACGGTTTTAGTGACATGATCGGTGCGCTCGCCGGTATAGAAAACAATGCTCTCTATCGACTCGCGCGGCAGATCAGTGATCCAACTGGAAAAATAATTGCCCACTGTAGAGGCATAGAGCAGGCCGCTCACAAACCCAACACGAATGCGGCGATTATTGACCGGCCGCGGCGCGATGGGTGCAAACGCCTGGGGCAATCGGGGTGCCAATAGCGCAAAAACAAAATCAGCGTAATCACGCTGGATGGTTTTATCGTCACGGCCCTG
>JANXWW010000101.1 GCA_025350945.1 Burkholderiales bacterium | reverse complement strand
TGCACCACGTTGCGCCGCTTGTTTGTACACGCATCCATTTACGATAAATTGGTGCCGCGCGTGAAGCAGGCATATGCGTCCGTGCGCATTGGCAGCCCACTTGAATCCACGACGTTGATCGGCCCGCTAATTGATGAGGCGGCGTTTACGGGCATGCAGGCGGCGATTCAATCGGCGAAGAACGAGGGTGGCGCGGTGTTTGGCGGTGAGCGTTTGGATAGTGAAAAAAATGCGAGTGCGTTTTACGTGAAGCCCGCGTTGGTGGAAATGACCTCACAAACCGAAGTGGTGAAACACGAAACATTTGCGCCGATTTTGTATGTATTGAAGTACGAAAATTTTGATGATGCGATTCACATGCAAAACGATGTGCCGCAAGGTTTGTCATCAAGTGTATTCACCAATGATGTGCGCGAAGCCGAGAAATTTATAGCGGCGTCGGGCAGTGATTGCGGGATTGCGAACGTGAATATCGGCCCATCGGGCGCTGAAATTGGTGGCGCATTTGGCGGCGAAAAAGAAACCGGCGGTGGGCGTGAATCAGGCTCGGATTCATGGAAAGCGTATATGCGCAGAACGACCAATACGATTAACTACGGCAAGGATCTGCCATTGGCGCAAGGGATTAAATTTGATGTTTAATCACGAATTACATACTACGATTCCAGTAGGTTACGTTGCGAAGCTACGTGACAAAATTTTTGGAACTCGCACAAATTTTACGGGCAATGTCAGGTAGCTTCTCAACCTGACCTACATAATCTGCATGAGCAAGGTGCGCGTACAGCTTGCCGTTTAAGCATTTTTTGCTCGAAAGTCCGCTCCAGTGCTGGAGTTTAATTTCGCGAACGATTTACTTTAGCGTCTCACGCGGCACCAATCGCGTTAACTCCCGGCCAATTTCTCGCGCTAAGTTAACACCATCATCATGCCCAATTGCCGCGACTAATATCTCTTCGATGTCGCGCAATTTCCAACGAAGTTCGAGCGCGCTATGACAGCTTTCCACTTCGGCAACCACCGTTTCTGCAAACGCCCCCAGGCGCTGTAAAAAATCGGCCGCTATCGTCATTTTTATTTGCGCGAAATGCTGAGGGCTCTGCGCACGTGCGACGTAGCGCACAATGTCTTTGGGAATTTCATGTGGCTGTAGCGCCTCAATAAACCCGCCTTCAGCCAAATGCGGTAGCGCCGTTTCTGCTTCGCCGGGACGCATGATAACGGATAGCTGTGCAACATCCTTAATACCATCGACAATAAACAGCGGGCGACGAAAACGTTGCTCCAAACCCTGGGCGTGCGACTGAAGTTCGTCCAACCCTTTTGCAGTTTTTCGATAGATGGTAAGCTCGTTTTGTCCCATGATTATTTTAAAGTTTAGGGTGAACGTCTGAAGCGATTGCAGATGCCAACATTTTAGCCAAGCCAGTGTATGTGGCGGGCGTCATGTTGTGAAGCGTGGCTTTATCTGCATCCGAAATCGCAAGCGTTGCCACAAACGCTTGCATGGCTTCAACGGTCAGGCCACCTTTGCCGCGCGTCAGATCTTTTAATTGTTCATACGCGTCGGCAATGCCGTATTTGCGCATCACCGTCTGAATGGGCTCAGCCAATACATCCCAATTATTGTTCAAATCGTCAGCAAGCCTGGCGGGATTGACTTCGAGTTTATGAAGACCGCGCGCCAATGATTCGTAGGCAAGAAGCGAGTAGCCAAACGCCACCCCCATGTTGCGCAACACGGTGGAATCAGTGAGATCGCGCTGCATGCGCGAGATGGGAAGTTTCTCGGCCAGATGACGCAGCAAGGCGTTGGCGAGGCCTAAATTACCTTCTGAATTTTCGAAATCAATCGGGTTCACTTTATGCGGCATGGTGGACGAACCAATCTCGCCCGCTTTCACGCGCTGCTTGAAATAGCCAAGTGAAATATAGCCCCAAATATCGCGATCAAGATCGATCAGAATGGTGTTGGTGCGCGCCATCGCATCGAACAATTCAGCCATGTAATCATGCGGCTCAATTTGAATGGTGTAAGGGTTAAACGTGACGCCCAAACCTTCAACAAATTTTTGCGCAAATAATGCCCACTCAAAATGTGGGTACGCAGCAAGATGCGCGTTGTAATTGCCGACGGCACCATTTATTTTGCCTAGCAATTCAATTTTGGAAATAGATTGCTGCGCACGCGCCAATCGGTAGGCGACGTTCGCCATTTCCTTGCCCAACGTAGTCGGCGTGGCGGGCTGCCCGTGTGTGTGGGCGAGCATCGGCACATCAGCATTGTCATGCGCGAGTGAGATCAGCTTCGCGTGCACGCCATTCAAAACTGGCAGCAGCACATCATCGCGCGCGGCTTTTAACATCAGTGCGTGCGAGAGGTTGTTGACATCTTCAGAGGTGCAGGCGAAGTGAATAAACGATTTGATGCGCTCCACTTCGGGCTCGGTCACAAACGTTTCACGCAGCCAATATTCCACCGCTTTTACGTCGTGATTGGTGGTGGTTTCGATTGCTTTTACGCGCTCGGCATCGGTTGGCGTGAACGCGAGAACGCGCGCGCGCAGTTTGGAAATCGTGGCTGCGGACAATGCTGTGCATTCTTTAATCGCTGACTCTAGTGACAATGCAATCAGCCATTCCACCTCGACATGAACGCGCATTTTGATGAGCGCAAATTCGCTGAATATATTGCGCAGTGTGGCCACTTTTTTTTCGTAGCGACCGTCGAGCGGGCTGAGTGCAGTAATAGCTGAGAGAAGATGCATGTGGACGAATGAGCGGTGGAAAGGGAAAACTAAAATAGATGCTGAGTGCTACACCGTGAATTTTAACATGTTGGTAAGCTGCAACTCCTAGCTGAAAATGGCGTAAATGCGAATGCTATAATCTGGGTAAATTCGAATACTTTCGCTTTATAAAAAACCGGAACCTTCATGAAATTGCTCGCCTCTCTGACCAGTCCCTATGCACGCAAAATTCGCGTGGTGTTGATGGAAAAACGCATTGAGGTGGACCTGGTTGAAGAGAACGTGTGGGCCGCCGATACGAAAGTGGGGCTGCATAATCCGCTCACGAAAGTGCCGGTGCTGGTATTGGACGACGGCACCTCGCTGTACGATTCGCGCGTGATTGCAGAATTTTTGGATGGTATTTCGCCCGTAACGCGACTGATTTCTGAAGGCGGTCGCGACCGCGCAATGGTGAAGCGCCTAGAAGCGCTCGGCGATGGTATTACCGATGCAGGCATTGCCATCTTTTTAGAGCGCAAGCGCGATGCCAATCAGCAGGGTACAGATTGGATAACGCGGCAAATGGGTAAAGTGGAAAGCGGTATCGCTGCGGTCGCGCGTGAGCTGGGAGATCGTAAATTTTGTCAGGGCGAGAATATGAACCTGGGCGATATCTCGGTTGCCTGCGGTTTGCTGTGGCTGGAGTTTCGTATGCCGGAAATAAAATGGCGTGAAACCTATCCTAATTTAAGATCGTGGGTTGAACGCTTGGAAGCACGTACCTCGTTCACCGAGACCAAGCCACCTGGCGCATAGATTTCTTTACCTTCAGAGTCGCTGCGAAATAACGCCGCCACCCAGGCAAATATCGTCCTGATATAGCACCGCCGATTGCCCGGGGGTCACGGCCCATTGTGCCGTTGCAAAATCAAGCTCGAACTCTTTATCGTTTTCCGCATACAACGAGCAGGCGGCGTCTGTCTGGCGATAGCGCGTTTTGGCACCGTATTCCGGTATGTTTTTTGGTGCCCCGCCGGATACCCATGAAGCATCATCCGCACGCAAACGCTGGTTGAGCAAATGCGCATCATCATGACCTTGCACAACCACAAGCTCATTGGCGTCAAGATTTTTATTCGCGACAAACCACGGTGTGCCATCGCCCGCTTTGGTGCCGCCAATGCCCAAGCCCTGACGCTGACCGATGGTGTAATACATAAGGCCCTGGTGCTCGCCCACGCGCTTACCGTTGGGCGTCACCATATTGCCCGGTTTGCGCGGCAAATAGTGTTCCAGGAACTCACGGAACGGGCGCTCGCCGATAAAGCAGATGCCGGTGGAATCTTTTTTAGCCGCATTCGGCAAGCCTGCTTTCGCAGCAATCTCGCGGACTTCAGATTTTTGCAATTCACCAACAGGAAATAGTGCTTTCGATAATTGCGCCTGATTCAGCCGATGCAAAAAATAGCTTTGATCTTTGCCATGATCGAGACCTTTGAGCAGTTGAAACTGCCCATCAACTTCACGCACGCGCGCGTAATGCCCGGTTGCGATTTGTGTAGCACCGAGCTTGAGTGCGTGATCCAGAAATGCCTTGAATTTTATTTCGGCATTGCACAACACATCCGGATTGGGTGTGCGTCCTGCGGAATACTCGCGCAAGAATTCTGCAAAAACACGGTCTTTATATTCAGCCGCAAAATTGACTGCTTCGAAATCAATACCAATCACATCTGCAGCGGCGGCGGCATCAATAAAATCCTGCCGCGTTGAGCAATATTCGTCGTCGTCATCGTCTTCCCAATTTTTCATGAAAAGACCAGTCACGTCATAGCCTTGCTGTTTGAGCAGCAAGGCAGTGACGGCGGAATCAACACCGCCCGACAGGCCAACAACAATTTTGGGATTTGCCATGAAAATTAAGCGATCAGGTTGATGTGGACAATAAATCAATGCGGTAAAACAAAAAGGCGGAACCGAAGTTCCGCCTTTTGCTTTTCACTGATTTGATATCTCGCCGGGCGCGCCCTGGCGATTTATCGTTATCAATTACTTAGGAGCTGCAACTTTCTTGGATTTTTTCTTCTTGGCTTTTTTAGCTGGCTTGTCAGCTTTAGCCATATCTGTTTTAGCCATTTCTGCTTTTGCGGGCGCGGCAGCAACAGGAGCAGCAGCTGGTGCGGCTGGAGCAGCAGCAGGAGCCTGGGCAACAGCATTAAATGCAACAGCTGCGAACAAGGCAGCAACAACAGCGGACAACTTCTTCATGGAATATTCCTTATTTGAGTAGTGAGTGACTAGCTAGTTAATCAATCTAAACAGACATAGTGCCTGTCAGGGCAAATAACGAGTTGAATTATAGTCGGTTGACAGTGATTTGGGAACTTTTTCTAAAATTCTGGAATGAAGGTACAGTTTATCCATTAAATTACCGCGTCCTTTATGGCTATGGCAGGTTTTAGAGCGCATCGTGCGCAACCCTTTGCCATTTGCCAGATGTCAGCCCATCAACACGCCACGGGCCAATTGCGATGCGGACAAGACGCAAAGTGGGCAGACCCACCTTCGCCGTCATGCGCCGCACTTGCCGATTCTTGCCTTCGCTAATAACAATTTCGAGCCAACTGGTGGGAATATTTCTGCGGATGCGCACCGGCGGCGTGCGCGGCCATAGCTGATCGGGCGAAGGCGGTGCGGGCAGCACACGCACCATTGCTGGCTTGGTCATAAAGTCGCCCAAATCGACACCTTTGCGCAAGGGAGCAATTGCCGAGTCTGTGGCAGCGCCTTCAACTTCGGCCCAGTATGTCTTTGGCAATTTATGCGCAGGATCAGCAATTTTATGCTGAAGCGCACCATCATCGGTGAGTAAGAGTAGGCCTTCACTATCAGTATCGAGCCTGCCAGCCGGGTAGATATTCGAAATATTAATGTAATCTTTAAGCGTTGGCTTAGCCTCAGCGGGACTGAACTGGCAAATCACGCCGTAGGGCTTATTGAACAAGATCAGCATTTAACAAAGCTCACAAACAAAAGCCCCCGCAACGTTAATTGCGGGGGCTTTGTCATCGTAAAGTATCTGCGATTGGGGTAGCCGACTTGGATACCTTTAAGCGTTTTTGATGTTCGACGCTTGCTTGCCTTTTGGACCTTGGGTCACTTCAAACGCGACTTTTTGACCTTCTTTCAAGGTCTTGAAGCCGTTCATTTCGATTGCCGAGAAGTGCGCGAAAAGATCTTCGCTGCCGTCATCGGGTGTGATAAAGCCAAAACCTTTTGCATCGTTAAACCATTTAACTGTACCAGTTGCCATTGCAGTTGCTTCCTTAATTGAAATCGGGTTGGAGCGCCCGGAATCGTTTTGCTATCAAGGCCCGCAACCACTGTAACGCAATGCAGTAAACCATGAAGCCAAACTCCAATTTTCCTTATACGTTTCATTTTTTTTAAAGTCAAGCATTTGGACTCAGTTTTGCTTTAGTTGCATCAATTTCGTTGCAAGCGCGCAAATATATTCGCCTGAATGCGCCATATTGGGCTTGAAAACGGTGCGCAGTTATCCATATTATTGGCTACACTATAAGAATTATCGACACTTCAGAAACTGCATCAAATGGCAATCAAGCAACCAGGAAAACCCGGCCAAGGTGCCGGGCAGGATGATACGGCGCTAAAGGAAAAACCAGCGCAAACTAAGCCACCGTCCATGTGGCAGGTGGTGATGTACAACGACGATTACACACCGATGGAATTTGTGATTGAAGTGCTGGAGAATTTGTTTGGTCACACGCATGAGCGTGCCACGCAAATTATGTTGAAAGTGCACACAGAAGGTCGCGGTGTATGCGGCATTTTTCCGCGTGATGTGGCGCTAATGAAAGTTGAACAAGTGGGCGATTACGCCCGCCAGCATCAACATCCGTTGCGTTGCGGCATGGAAGAAATTTAAAGTCTAATGATTGATTATTGAAACTCTGTATCCAAATTAGTCGTCTACTCGTTATATAGGTTAGTTGGAATGCAATTGTGCATTCTTGAAAGGTAAAAATGATTGCTCAAGAACTCGAAGTTAGCCTCCACATGGCCTTTGTTGAAGCGCGGCAGAAACGCCACGAGTTCATCACCGTTGAACATTTATTGCTGGCATTGCTCGACAATCCTTCCGCGCAGGAAGTATTGAAGGCATGCGCGGCAAAAGTGGACGAGCTGAAAAAATCGCTCGCTGAATTTATTGAACAACACACGCCGATTGTCGCAGGCGATGGTGAGGTCAATACACAGCCCACACTCGGCTTTCAGCGCGTGATTCAGCGTGCGATTTTGCACGTGCAGTCGTCGGGCAAGAAAGAAGTGACGGGCGCAAATGTGCTCGTCGCAATCTACGGCGAAAAAGATTCGCACGCGGTTTACTATTTGCATCAGCAAGGTGTGTCGCGCCTGGA
>JANXWW010000083.1 GCA_025350945.1 Burkholderiales bacterium | reverse complement strand
AAAACGCGCGAACAATTGCGCGATGAAATGGATAATCTGAAAGCGAATATCGTCGTCGCCGGCACGCCCACTAGAGCGCAGGCAACCATCACTGCCACCAAACAAACACTGGCCGCATCGCTAAAATTGGCGACGGAAATGTTGCGCGAATCCACTTTTGCCGAATCTGAATTTGAACTGGTGCGACAGGAAATTTTAGCCGAGCTGGAGCGCTCGCTTTCTGACCCCGCCGCACTGGCGGAAGAAGCCGTGGCGAGTCATTTCAATGTTTATCCGCGTGATGATGTGCGCTACGTGCCGACGATAAAGGACAGCATCGCCGACACCAAGGCAATAAAACTTGCCGACGTGAAAAAGTTTTATGCTGATTTTTACGGCAGCAATAATGGGCAAGTGGCAATCGTGGGCGACTTTGATGAAAAAATAATTGAGCCGTTATTGCCGCAGATGCTGGGTAACTGGAAGTCGGCGAACAATTTCAAAAAAATTATTTCCAACTTCAAAGCGGTCGCGCCCACATTGAGCGCCATTGAAACTCCGGATAAAGAAAGCGCCACTTTTATTGCGCGGCTCAACGTAAACATGCAAGAAGATGACCCCGATTACGCGGCGTTAAAAATGGCCGACTGGATGTTGGGCGGTGGCGCGGGTTTCTCGGCGCGGCTGGTGGCACGCATTCGTGTGAAGGAAGGCTTGAGCTATGCGGTGGGTTCTGGTCTCGATGTAAGTCCGCTTGATCGCGCGGGCGATTGGACCGCGCAGGCACAATACGCACCGCAAAATCGCGAGAAGGTCATTAGCGCATTCAAGGATGAAATGGCGAAACTGGCGAAGGAAGGATTTTCAGCAGCGGAACTAAATGCCTCAAAATCCGGCTTTGCCGAGGCGCAACAACTCACACGCGCCAGCGATGCGCGGCTTGCGGCAAATCTGGCGTCGCAGCTTTATCTGGGTCGCGACATGAAATGGGTGGCAGCGCTTGATAAAAAAGTCGAGGCGCTAAAAGCGGCTGATGTATTGGCGGCAATGCAAAAACATCTGAATTTAAATCAGATGACAATCATAAACGCGGGTGATTTTGCCAAGCCAGCGGTGGTTGTCAAGGCTCAATAATGTTGCTTTGTTCCGTACTGTATTTGCCATGTTTCATCCCGTAAATCGGGGTTCTGTCGCATGTTCTGCCTTCAAACCGGTTTTAGTGTTACAAATCGGTTCAGCGTTAGTATCGCGAAGCATCCGAAATTATCTTGGCTTCAATATTCAACTCCATCGGCATTCGTCAAAAAAGGTCTTCCACATGACAAGAAAATTAGTAGGTTATTCAAAATTGAGCGCAGCCATAACTGCCGCGCTGCTACTGACATTTAACGCGGTCGGTATTCATGCCAAAGAAACGGTTGACGCAAAACCTGTTGTGGCGAAGGTAAGCGCAGTCTCAGCCGTTCCGCAAAAATTTACGTCCGTCGAAGGCATAACCGAATATCGCTTGCCCAACGGCTTAAAAATATTATTGTTCCCGGACGCATCAAAACCCACTGTGACGGTGAACATGACGTATCTGGTCGGTTCGCGCCACGAAAATTACGGCGAAACGGGCATGGCGCATTTGCTGGAGCATTTGGTGTTTAAAGGCACACCGAAGAATCCTGATATTGACAAGAATTTCAACAAACGTGGCATGCGTTTTAATGGCAGCACGTGGCTGGATCGCACCAATTATTTCCAGCTGTTCCAATCGAGCGATGAAAACCTCGAATGGGCACTGCAAATGGAAGCGGACCGGATGATAAATTCGTTTATCGCAAAAAAAGATCTCGATTCCGAAATGACGGTGGTGCGCAATGAATATGAAAACGGCGAGAACCAGCCGTTTGGCGTGATGCTAAAACGCATGCAAAGCGTGGCCTTTGATTGGCACAACTATGGCAATTCGACCATCGGCAATCGCAGCGATATCGAGAATGTGAAGATCGAAAATTTGCAAGCGTTTTATCGCATGTACTATCAGCCGGATAATGTGGTGTTGCTCGTCGCGGGTAAGTTTGATGAAGCCAAAGTGCTTAACTGGGTGGGTAAATATTTTGGTGCAATACCTAAACCCACACGTGTATTGCCCAAGCTCTGGACGGTAGAGCCCACACAAGACGGTGAGCGCAGTTTTGTCGTGCGTCGCAAGGGCGATGTGCAAATCGTGGCGCTCGGTTACAAGGTGCCTTCGGCTTTGCACGCGGACGCGGATGCGCTGGGATTTTTCAATTTTGTGTTGACTGATTCGCCCACGGGCCGTTTGCATAAAGCCCTGGTTGAATCCGGCAAGGCCGCACAAATTGTGGGTTTCCCGTTGCTCGCGAGTGATGGCGGGTTGCATCTGATTGGCGCGGTTGTTAAAAAAGGTGAGTTGATTGCACCAGTACAAACGGAGCTGATAAAAGTGGTGGAAGATTTCTACAATAATCCACCCACACCCGAAGAGATGGAACGTGCCCGCAAAAATTTTGCCAATGATGCTGAACGCGTGTTGAACAATCATGAAAGTATTGGTGTGCAATTATCTGAATATATTGCGCTCGGTGATTGGCGTTTATTTTTTCAATCGCGTGATCGCGCGGAAAAAATCACGGCGGACGAAGTAAAAAACGCCGTTGCCAAATATTATCGCCGCGACAATCGCGTGGTTGGTCTTTTTCAGCCTGAAGACAAACCGCAGCGCGCCGATATCTCAGCGCCATTAACCGTTGCCGAGGTGATGAAAGATTTTAAAGGCAAGGAAGTGACTTCCACTGCCGAAGCGTTTGATCCGGATAACGCGAATGTCGACAAGCGCACCAAGAAAATTGAAGTGGGTGGCTTGACGATTTCGATGTTGTCAAAAAAGAATCGCGGCGAAGTGGCGAACTTCAATATGCGTTTGCGCAGCGGCGATGAAAAATCGTTATTTGGCAAGGCGATGATTGCGCAGATGACCGGGCAAATGTTGTCACGCGGCACGACGAAATTATCGCGCACACAATTGGCCGATGAATCGGAAAAACTGAAAATGGCGGGCGGCGTTAATGGCCTTTCAGCGAGCTTCCAAACCAATCGCAGCAACATTGTTCAGGCGATCAAACTCACCGCACAGATGATGCGTGAACCAGCATTTCCAGAAACCGAATTCGAGCAACTGCGCAAACAATTATTGACGCAAATCGAATCGCAGAAGAGTGATCCACAAGCACTTGCGACCGTCGCACTGGCGAAGCAATTCAATACCTTCCCGCGCGGCGATGTGCGCTATCAATCAAGCTTTGAGGAAACCGAAGAAGATTTAAAAGCGATCAAGCTCGCCGATCTTCGCGATTTCCACAAAACGTTTTATGCGGCTGCGAAAGGTGATATATCGATTGTGGGTGATTTTGATGAAGCCGCAGTGACTTTGGCGGTGCGCGAAGCGTTTGGTGATTGGAAGGGCGGTGTGCCGTATGCGCGCATTACAAATCCATACAAAGATATCGCGCCGGTCAATCGCGCGCTGGAAACACCGGATAAAGAAAACGCATTTTTTTCGGCACGCATTAACGTTGATGTGCAGGATACCGATCCCGATTATCCGGCGTTGTACGTCGCGAATTACATCATGGGCGGTGCGGCAGGCTTTGATTCGCGCCTGACCGCACGTATTCGCGTGAAAGATGGCTTGAGCTATGGCGTCGGTTCGCGCTTGACCGTGAGCTCGACTGATCGTGGTGGTTCATGGAGCGCATTCGCCATCGCCGCACCGCAGAACGTCGCGAAAGTGGAAGCGGCGTTTAAAGATGAAGTGGCTAAAGCATTGAAAGACGGCTTCACGGTAGCTGAACTGGCCGCCGCAAAATCGGGTGCACTTCAGCAGCGTTTGCAACAGCGCGCGCAAGATGGTGCACTGGCAGGTGCGTTGTCGAACAATTCATATCTGGGCAGAACCTTTGTTTGGTCGAAACAATTCGAAGACAAAATTGCTGCGTTAAAGCCTGAGGAAGTACAAGCCGCGATGCGTAAATTTATCGACCCGAACAAGATTACGTTTGTGAAAGCAGGTGATTTTGCGAAGGTGGCGAAAACAGCGACCACAGCAAATACGACGCCCGCTACAGCGACGAATACTGCTACGAAATAACAGCAATAAAATTAAAAACCCTAGTATTGGCGGGCATTTCAGAGCATAAGTGCTTTGAAATGCCCGTTGAATATAGGGTTTAGGTTTTTTTGTGGGTCACGTTGCGCAGCTACGTGACTCGGTCTCAAATTGCACACCGATGTCACATAGCCTTACTTGCCAAACTCGAACTGGCCTACGCGAACCGCGCCCTCAAAAACCCGCGAAACCGTTTGATTTAATTGACGTTTTCCCGCACAATGTAGGGCTTGGCTGTGCTTGTGAGTATTTTCAAGTTGCGGTCATGAAAAAAACCTTGCTTCATCTGCGTGCGCATGCGGGGAGGCTTTCCGACCAGACGGTCTTAATCCACAAGGAGAATTTATGCGCCATTATGAAATCGTTTTTATCGTTCACCCGGATCAGAGTGAACAAGTGCCCGCGATGATTGATCGCTACAAAGCAACTATTGCCGCTCAAGCCGGTAAAGTGCATCGAATCGAAGATTGGGGTCGTCGTCAGATGACTTACCCTATCCAGAAAATTTTCAAGGCGCATTATGTGCTGATGAATATTGAAGTGCCCCAGGCCACGCTCGACGAACTTGAGCATGCGTTCAAATTCAACGATGCGGTTTTGCGTCACTTGATCGTCAAGATGGACGCCGCCGAAACAGCGCCGTCCCCAATGATGAAAGAAGAGAAATCCAGATCGCATGATCTGAAAGATGACGTAAAAATTGCTGCATAAATAATTATCAGGTTAGTTGGAGGCCACGCGGTGAAAAAATCGTGAACGCGGCAACCAATACAGTGGTTCTTGAAGGTGTAGTCGCAACGCGCGATGTGATTCGGGTAACCCCCGGTGGCCTCGCGGCACTGAATCTCACGCTAACGCATCAGTCTCAGCAGGCGGAAGGTAATTCTTTTGTGGCTGTTGAAGCTGAAATAAATGCGGTGGCGTTTGGTGAGGTGGCTGAAGCATTGAATAACGTCAAGGTTGCGGACGCGTTAACCGTCAAAGGTTTTTTAAGCCAGAAGAATCGCTATAACTCGATGTTGATTTTGCACATAACCCAATTCAAGTATTCAAACTAATTTATTTCTGAGGTGAATCATGCCCCGTCCCGGCCCACGCGGTAAAAAGTTCGACAAGAACAAAAAAGACACACGCAATCCCAATCGCGGTTTATTCCGCCGCAAAAAATTCTGCCGTTTTACCGCAGAAAAAATCGTGCAAATCGATTACAAAGATATCGGCATCCTGAAAGAATTTGTCAACGAAAACGGCAAAATCATTCCGGCCCGTATCACCGGCACCAAAGCCAAATATCAACGTCAGTTGGATGTAGCGATCAAGCGCGCACGTTTTCTTGCGTTGATCCATTACACCGATCTGCACTAATTTAGAGATCGGATAAGGACAAAATCATGCAAATTATTTTGATGGAAAAAGTTGTAAATCTCGGCCAGTTGGGCGATGTCGTCAAGGTCAAGGACGGTTATGCACGTAACTTCCTGATCCCGCAACGCAAAGCCAAACGCGCCACCGATGCGAACAAAGCTGAGTTCGAGGCCAAGCGCGCCGAGCTCGAAGCTAAAGCC
>JANXWW010000056.1 GCA_025350945.1 Burkholderiales bacterium | reverse complement strand
CAAATTTAATAGAAGCAAATCAACTGTCGAGGATGCCCGCCAGCCTGCGTTGCCTTTTTGCACAAACCCGAAGCTGGGATCAATTAACAATGCCGCATCGCATGCAGGACACTTCTCGCGCAGCAGCTTAAGATAACTGGTTTTCACTTCATCTGAGCCCCAGTAACGCTTCATCACAATCTCGCTTGCGGACACCTCAAAAGTTGTGTATTTGATCTGATTCGCGATGAAGCTTTTATTGATTTCCGCATACAACTTTGCCTCCAACTCTGGCTTCATGTCGCGCTTGATTAGTTTGTTGAAGTCCTGATTAAGCTGACGATCCCTGTTGATGCGTACCTCTTCAAGCAGACTGAAAAGTGACATGTTGCCGCTTCGTCCGATATCCTGATTGCGCTGCGTCACAAACAACATTTCATCGGTTTTAACAGGCACCAGCATGAGCTTTTGATATGGCTTGAGTGCGGCAACATCGAATTTAGAGTGAGTGGCTGCACAACCAAACAAAAAACTCGCAAAAAATAATATTAAAAATCGTTGTGGTGATAGGTGAATTTTTGGCATGGGCTTATTTTCTGGGGTGAATAAAATTTTTAATTCAGATCCCGTCGTGCCATCAGCGCGGGATCGTGCGCTTTTTGTACGGGCGGTTTGTCGTTGCTGTCCCAAATTTCATTGAAGTTAAACCCGGTGAGCTTATGCTCTTCAACAACTTTGACGAATTTGTGGGTGACGAAGATTTCGGCAGGCCGTTCTGCTGGTAAAAAAATCCATTCGTTGATGAGCAATTCGGGCTTGTTGTGTGCGCAGCATTAATGAAACCAGAAATCAGCGAGCGCTCAACTATCTTGCCGCAAAACGCACATCCTTAATCACGCTTGTGGATGAGCCGGTTGCCCATTGTTCGCTTTCACGAACATACCATTGATAGTCTTCCAGAAACCACAGACGGCTGTCTGAAATCGGGCGGCTGTTGAAAGTGGCTTTGCACGTTATGAGGATGGCGTTGCCTTGCAGGTTTGGATGCAGGCTGGATGCTGGTTTCGTGTCCCCAACATTGCATGATGTGGCAGTGACCGCTGAGTCGGCTGAAAACCGCTGCTCAACACCATCCAAGCCTATGAAGCTGCGTGTGGTGAAACTGATCGCGCTGGCTGGCCTCGCTAATTCACCGCTTAATGCGTTAACGAAATACTGTCCGCCATAGCGTAGCGTATTGCCGGATTCGCCAGACCTCGCAGAAAGTGAGGAGATGTAAGCCGAACGGACAGAAATTATTCCACCGATGCTTAGATTTACGCTAAAACTCGCAGGCGCGATGTGGCCGCCGGCCGTCGTATATGAAATGATCGTGGCATATCCCTCCGGGTGATGAACGAATTGCTGTACGACGGTGGCGGGCTCACGCTTTTTGGTGCCGTCCGCATTGAATTCCTGCTGGATTACGGTCATCATTTCCGCTATGTGACGTTTTGCCGAGGCAAATTTTTTTGCAATCGGCGCGGTGTTGGCCGCTACATTTCCATTCAACATCGCAGGCACCAGATCGCGATTGGCGATCACACGCAATTCATCTACCGTGTTAACGATAGTCGGTGTTCCGGTAGCAGATTCGAGGTTGGCGAGCTGAGATTTATCGTTAAAGACTGCAACGCTTGCGAGCAAATCCCGGCGACTCAGCTCACGCGGCTTGCCCGCAACGACTGGAGCAAGTACGGCTTTGAGTTTTGCTGCATCTACCGCAATCAAAACGCTCAGTGGCAGCGGATCGCGATACAGCTTGATAGTCGCATTCGAAAACGCAGCGGTGTACGTGTACGGCACAGAATACGAATAATAGGTTACGCCACCGCCCTTGGTCTGCACAAATTCGCCCGCACCATCTGTGCGGCCCGTGTAGGCCAGTGCCGGTCGCAACATGGGCGTGGCGGTCTCGCTCGTCAGGCGCGTTCTGGGCAAGATGGCGAAATAGACATACCCTTTCTCAAGGGTCAGCTCAGCACAACGATACATCCAGAAATTCCACGTCCGCTCGGCATCGGTGGTTCCGTCACCAAGATAGTTAACAATATACGTGTTGTCATCAATCCGTTTATCGGTATAGCCACTTTGATGACCGCGCGGCTGGTAAGGCGCTGCGCAGCCAGCGAGTAAAAATACGAAACATAAAAAATAAGCGGCTCTACTTTTGCGATGCTGTGAAAATTTATTGGATAAGATCATGGAGCAAATTTCTTGGCTTTTTGTGAGAGCTAATCTGCGCATTCCACGCATGAGATACAAGGGCAGCATGCGTTTTTTCGGTGCTCTCTGTGCGCCAAGTTTTATTAAAATAGTTTCGATATTTAGATGAAGTCTGACCATTTATGTGAGTTCACTTACCCGTCATTTCATATCGCGCGATATACCATGATGATTCAATGACGGGATTTTCAAGTTCATAACATTCGCGTATTTTCGTCATGCACCTTTCTTCATCACCGTCTGCGCAGGCAAGTGTGGCTTCTTGCAAATAAACGTTCAGAACTATATTGGCTCAATACTTGGTCTCGCAACACACGTTCACCGAAACATAGTAAGGATTCCCGCCGTTTCCTCTGTTACTTTGATTTTGTGCGTAATTACGTGCAGGCGTAGCTTTTCCAGAAATTCACTCAAGCGCTCAACCTCGTCAAATTGATAATCTGCGTCGTTAGGGCGAGCCAGCTCAAGGCCGAGCGTTTCTTCAATTTGCTTGGTGACTTGTGCGAGATCCGCGCTTGTTGTTATGTGCCCTTCAGCGAAGCGTTTTTCAACATCTGCCAACAGCACATCAGGTTTCGGGATCAGATCAAAACGTTCATCCACATCGTCCTGCAAATGAAATACCGGCACGTTGTATCGGTGATCTGGCGGCAGTGTGTAGTCAAAAAAAGCGTTACTTGATTTCAGATGCGCTTTAAACGCATCACGCGCCGTTTGAAATTTTACAAAGTCATGAATCGCATCATCGAGTCGTTCAGTTAGCTGGATATAAACCATTTCAGGCCCAAGCTGTTCAATTTTGAACGCGGGGGCGGAGAGCAACTTTTGCAGGCCAAATATTTGTACATAGGGCTTGCCATAGATATTTGCCCACAACGCGTCAGGTATGAATTTGCGCAGGTCGTGCGTGACAATAGGGAATCTCGTAGCGCTATAACTAGGGTAACGCACGCGATCAAACTCGCCCTCGTGCGGCTGCTTATTAATGTAAGCGAAATCCGCAGCAAAAGTGCGACTAGCTAATTTTAAATATGAAACTAACCTTTGCTGGTCGAATTCACCTAAATAAGTTGTGCAGCTAATAAAGCTATGCGTATCTCCAACCGTAATTTTAAGTTTTGGCGATACTGAGAACGATGCTTTAGGGAATTTTCTTCTTTCAAAGAAGGGTGAGTCCCCAGGTCTCGGGGGCCCTCTCATTGGCGTCCAATCCATCGGCCGTGATAAATCAAAATCATGTGGCAGCGGCTCCCAAAAACCCCATTTAGTCGGCAGCAGTTCTGGTAACTCTGCACAAAACTGAAGAATGGCCTTACGCAAGTCTGCCGGATCATAAAGCGACATAGGGCTTAAAACTACTAGTTGGGTTTCGTGTTTTTTGATTTTAGTTGGCATATTAATTTTCAGCGTGTCGGTTTTTCGGTGAGGAGCGTTTTGATACCAGTTGTTGGATCAAGTCGATAAAAGTTACCGTTGTTTTTAGTAACTGCATCCCAGAGTTGCTGACTAACATTTTGCGTCCTAGGACTTAATATAATATCAACTGGCTTACCAATGCCAACAATGCCTTTCAGTTGCGTCGAGTAAGAAAGATCAATTACATTTTTTATCTCAACAATACGCTGCCCCGTAACCACATCAGGAATTACTGTTACGACTGTCCCGTTAGGCAATGTCACAACATACTTTGTCGTGTTTTTATCCAGCTTTTCAATCGAAAGCGCCGCGTTTTCAAACTGGGTTCCTTTTGCACTGTTTATTTCTAACTGTATTTGTTTTATTTCCTTTATCTCGGCGCGCGCAGCCTGTATTTCTGCGGCAGTCAGCGTCCCGGAGCGCACTAACTGGTTCAGCTCAGCAATGCGACCAACGACCGATGGCGTTGCTGAATTGAATACGCTACTCAATCTGCGCAACGCAGCCAACGTTCCAGTGCCTATCATCGCCAACATGGTGCGGCTGAACTCAAATCCCACTGAGGCTTGCACGAGCGCATTTGTTTCTGCCGGTAGCGCAATGCCGCGCTCTTTAGCCTCTCTCCCCAAGTCACCGATCAAGGTGATAAGTCGTGACGCATTAGCGTCGTCAAGCCCCTTGTCACCGCTAACGGTGTAGCCATCTTTCAAATCTAGGAACGCTTCATGAAGCTGCCCTATCGCAGACGCATAATCGCTTGATGTCACAATTGTCTGTGCATCTGATCTGGCCACAATTTGATTAATGAGGTCGCGCGGATTTTGCAGAATGCCTGTTGTGGAGCCAGCGACATTAACGGGCGCGGCGCTTCTGCGCATGAATAGTTCATCAAGCAGATCAAGCTGTTCTGCTTGATCTGCTGTTAATGAAATTGGCGGCGCGAAGTGGTTAAAGGCAATTTCAGCCGCATCAGTTGCCGAATAACCTTGCTGTCGCAAACGCGATTCAAGTTGCGCTTGCTGCTCAGCGGGTGTTGAGTTCGGATCCACCACCCCCGGCATCAAATTCCCATCTTCATCAAAGGTAGGCGTAACGGTGCGTCCCTCTGCCACAATCCTTCCATTCGCATCTGGCGTTAAATGTATCGCATCCACCGTCCAGCCCAGCCCTGCCGTCACTTGCGCCAGCGCCTGCGCACGCGTATCTGTCGGATGGTTGTTCATCCAGCGATCCGTCAGGTTATTCAGTATCATCGCCTGGGTCGTAAAGTCATTGGTCGCGAGGGCGACGTTGTATTGCGCGGTGAGTTGATTGATCTCAGCCCGCTCCGCGTCGCCAGCGGCACCCAACTCACCGCTAATAAGATCATTCAGGAACGCTTCTATCC
The DNA here is from genome assembly GCA_025350945.1 of Burkholderiales bacterium. Classification (GTDB taxonomy): domain Bacteria; phylum Pseudomonadota; class Gammaproteobacteria; order Burkholderiales; family Usitatibacteraceae; genus UKL13-2. Next base: position 4,961 of record JANXWW010000056.1, on the reverse strand, counting down.
CCGCCTGACCGCCGTTGGCAGCGGTCTGCACCAGTGCGGATGAGAATCCTTGTGCCACCATACGAAGCTGGCTGGCGATAAAGGGATCAATATGATTGTCTGTCGCCCACTGGTTGATTTCCGCACCCAGGGTGCGCGATAGCTCACTGCTCAGGCTCGACACCAAGCCGTTTCTCAAGCCATCCCGAAACCGCCCGCCGGTAACTTGTTGCAGGATGCCCTGCATGGTGCTGCGGCCGAGAATGGCGGTGAGGCGCTCACCCCAGTTGGTGACTTGCACGCCGTTCTCGGTGGTGATGCCATACGTGTTGAGGCCAGCATAGTTGACCAGGCCCCCCATCACACCACCCGTGAAGATGGAGCGGCCGAAGTCGGCTAACGTTAACGTGCGTCCGGAATAGGTGCTGCTGGCAACGGCGCCTACCCCCGCTTGCACCGCCCCGCGAATGGCACCGGCTTCCCATGAGTCGGCCGTGAAACCGAGCACGGCGGCCCCCTCCGGCCCGAGCAAAAAGGTAGTCCCGCTGACTACCGCGCAATATATGAAGAATGCCTGACCCGCAAACTCGACAACCCGATCAAAATTGGAAACCTCGTCGGGTTTCATGTTCCCGCGAAGCGTGACAAAGCCGAGCGAGGGATCGAACCAGACGGCGGTGTCGTCAAATAGCGCTTTATGATCGCCGACATCCGGACCAAGAACGTATAGCTCGGTTGAGCCAGACGGCTGGATAGTCGTGTGATAGATCGGCGGCGGCCCAAGGCCGCCACCCTCGCTCAATCCGCCTGGAAATTCCGCATAAAGCGAAGCATCAAATATATTGCCCACATGAAATACGGGCACAAACGCCCCTGACGGATCACCGCCACCATCACCACTGCTGGCCGTGCCGCTAATGACTATCTCCTGCGTCACCGGTATCCCGCTAAATTTGGCGGCGAAGGCTTGCGCCAGCAAGTCTTTGCGGCTGGCGTACTCCATGTTGAAGACGTTGATATCGAAAGTGGACGGTGGCGTTGCAACGCCTTGATTATTGGTGAGGTTGCCGGTTAGGGCGGGCTGACTGTTTGCGAGGTATGCTTGAGTGACCGCCAACGCATAGGCATTTTGCACCCACGGAAGGGCGCGATGCAGGTACATCATGTCCTGAAATCGAGCTTCGCCGTAGAGTTTGACTTGGGCTTCGGCTACCCAGCTTTTGCTATCTGCAGGGCCGTAGTTCTGCTTGGCAAGGTCTATCAGTTGCCGATTGATGGGGTCAGCCAGCATGGCGTCAACGGCGTCCAGCTCGGCTGCTGAGGCGGTGGGAGCGGTACTGGTAACGCTGGCGCTGTTACGCTGATCGGCGGCGAGCGCTTGGCGTACTGCTTCACCACCGATGCTTCGGGCGTTGGTGATGGGTGGGAAGGTTGCGGCGGCGGGTACAGGTGTGGGCAAAGGAGTGAATGCGCCGGGTGCCATGCCACTGGGCTTGGGCATGGGGATTGGTTTGGCGGGCTGGGTGGTATTGGTAGCGGGTGGTGTGGGTACGGTCGGGGTGTTTTCGGCGCGTGGGGTGGAGGCGAGTGCGGTCAGGCGGGGATTGGGTTCGCGTGCGCTAGGTTGGGCCAGTTCACGCTCTGCCTGCATGCGGACGTAATCCGGGCGACCGATGTTGACTTCGCCTAAGCCGTAGCGGAATTGTGCAGGGAGCGGGACGGGCGTGGCCGCTTCGGGCTCGACAGGCTGCGCCAGCGCGTTGGAGAAATCATGCGCACCAGCGTCGTTGCCACCACTGTCGCCGGATGATTGACCTTGTTGCTCCGGTGGTGCGGCAATTGTTGATTCGGTGGGTTGCGCACTTTGTCCTTCTGGCGTGGCGGCTTTGTTATTGTTGCTGTCGTCATCACGTTCGGTGCGGGCGTAGTCGAAGCGTTGTGGGAGGTTGTTGATATTAGCCGCCATGATTTGATCCCCTGTGTGATGTAATTTACCTTGATGCAGATCACGATCATATTATTTGCAAGGTAACTTAACAACTAGGGTAAACCCTATGTCCCTGAACCAGCCCTTCAAAAAAATCAAACGCCAATATACACGGGCATCTTCAGGCATAAATTCTCGGAGATGCTCACGAATACTATGGTTTGCAGATCAGACTGCGCAGCTATATGACCTGCAGAAATCTGAAGTAATAATCAGGCTCGCGCCAATGCCGGATTTTTTTTGAAGTAGCCGCGAATGCCGTCGGCAATCGCTTCGGCTAATTTGTCCTGATAGGCTGGGTCACGCAATTTGCGCTCTTCATCCGGGTTGGAAATAAACGCAGTTTCAATCAAGATTGATGGAATATCGGGTGCCTTCAATACCGCGAAACCAGCCTGCTCCACATGCGATTTATGCAGATGATTTATTTCGCCCATTTCGGCCAAGACCAGCCTGCCGATTTTTAAGCTGTCGCTAATTTGTGCGGTTTGCGATAGATCAAGCAGCGTGCGCGCGAGATGCGTATCGCGAACATTTAAATTTACGCCGCCAATCAAGTCAGCGTTGTTCTCTTTATCAGCGAGCCAATTGGCTGCTGTTGATGTGGCACCGCGCTCAGATAGCGCAAACACGCTGGAACCATTGGCCTGCGGCGTGACGAATGCATCAGCATGCACGCTGACAAAAAGATCGGCACGCAATTTTCTGGCGCGTTGCACACGCATGTTGAGCGGCACAAAAAAATCGGCATCGCGGGTAAGCGCAACGCGATATTGCGGGTCACTGTGTAATTTGTCTTTTAATTTTTTCGCGATCATCAACACGATATCTTTTTCGCGCGTGCCTCGGCGACCAATCGCGCCGGGATCTTCACCACCGTGGCCGGGATCAATCACAACAACAAACGGGCGCGTTTTTTTTGGTGCGGGTGGCGGTTTGCTTGCGGGAGGCACCTTTTCAACATTGCCTGGCTTTGCGTCTTTTGATGGCGTAGCGGCGACTGGATCGGGAACAACATCAGGCATCGCCTGCCCATTGCCATTACCATTGCCATTACCATTACCAAACGCCGCCACATCATCGTTGAGTAGCGCCAGCATCGGATCGGTCGGCTTGGCCGGATAAATATCCAGCATCAGGCGGTGACCAAATTCACCTGCGGGTGGCACGGCAAATACCTGCGGCTTCACTTCGGTTTTTAAATCCAGCACGACACGAATTACATTCGGCCGATTGACACCGACACGAACAGTTTGAATAAACGGATCATCATTGCCGATTTTCGCGGCGAGTTCTTTCAGCGCAGGCCCGAGCTCGACATTTTCAATATCGATCACCAGACGCTCAGGATTTTTTACAAAAAATTGTTGGTACTTCAACACCGTAGCCGATTCAAACGTCACCCGTGTGTACTCGCTGGCGGGCCATACGCGGGTGGAGCGGACTTGTGCAATGGCAGGGGTGGACTGTAGCGCGGCGATTGCGGAAGGAGATAGCAGCGGCGAAAGCAGCAACGGCAATGCGAGGAAGCCACGTCGCGATACGTTACTCGCGCCATGTTCAACGCTAATGCAATTTATTTTTACGATGGGTGGTGGAGTGTGCTCAACACTGTCCGACCGAACATTGAGCTGGCGCTGAGGGTTGCTTGACGGCTCAGCGTTTCGGCTTTCTGCACACTGATCAGCGTGATGTGGAGATCCGCTGTCGGTATGAGATCGCGTGCCTTTTCCGGCCACTCGACGAGGCATATGTTCGTTGGGTTGAACAAATCGCGAAATCCTGCTTCGTGCCATTCTTCGGGATCGCGAAAGCGATAAAAATCAAAGTGATACAAGTTTAACTTAGAAATTACATAAAGTTCAACCAAGGCGTACGTTGGACTTTTGACACGTCCTTCAAAGCCAAGTTCGCGCAGCATTCCGCGCACCAACGTGGTTTTTCCTGCGCCCAGTTCGCCACTCAAATAAATACTGAGCCCCGGCTGTAATCCACGCGCAAGCAATGCCCCCAGCGCAAGTGTGGCAGTCTCATCGGGCAAATCAATTTTCAAATTTTCGGTCACGTTCATACATCGCTCAATCTACTAAACTTAACTAATGAAATCCAATTTGTCGATCACAAATTTTGCCGACCTCACACGCAATATTAAAGCGTGGGGCAAAAAATTGGGCTTCGACGAAATCGGTATCAGCGATACCGATTTAAGCGTGGAAGAAAATCATCTGCAACAGTGGCTCAACGATGGGCACCACGGCGAGATGGATTATATGGCGCGCCACGGCACAAAACGCGCACGACCCCATGAGTTGGTCCCGGGCACGGTGCGCGTGATTTCAGTCAGGCTCAATTATGTTGCGCCGCATGCAAAAGAAAGTTGGAGCGTGCTTGAGGATGCGGATGCGGCGTTTATTTCGCGCTACACGTTGGGCCGCGATTATCACAAAGTGATGCGCAACAAATTGCAGAAGCTCGCCGATAAAATTCATTCGGAGGTTGAAGATTTTTCTTATCGTGTTTTCACCGATTCCGCCCCCGTGATGGAAGTCGCCCTCGCCCGCAAGGCAGGCATCGGCTGGCGCGGCAAACATACGCTGCTGCTCACGCGCGAGGCGGGCTCGATGTTTTTTTTAGGCGAGCTGTTTACCAATTTACCGCTCGTGCTTGATCAGCCCACCAGCGAGCATTGCGGCACGTGTCGCAAGTGTATCGACATCTGCCCAACGCAGGCGATCACGGCACCTTATCAACTCAATGCACGCCGTTGCATTTCGTATCTCACGATTGAAAATAAAGGTGCAATCCCGGAAGAGTTTCGTGCGGCGATGGGCAATCGAATTTACGGATGCGATGATTGCCAGCTCGCGTGTCCATGGAACAAATATGCGAAGCTCGCGAATGAAATTGACTTCAATATTCGTCATCAACTTGATGACATCACACTCGTTGAATTGTTTAACTGGAGCGAGCAGCAATTCAATGAGCGCATGGAGGG
>JANXWW010000042.1 GCA_025350945.1 Burkholderiales bacterium | reverse complement strand
GAAGCGCGGCGATCAATCCGGGATTTTTATCGTTGAGGTGAACGATTCATCGCGCATTGCCGATATTGCACGCGCCGTGGATGCGGAATTTAAAAACTCCCTCGCCGAAACGCTGACTGAAACCGAGAAGGCATTTCAGTTGAGCTTTGTCGCGCAATCTGAATCGATTGTGGGCGCGATTCAGGTGGTGTCGTTCGTGGTGATTATCATCATCATGGCCGTAGTCGCCAACACAATGGCGATGACCGCACGCGAACGATTGTCCGAATACGCGACCTTGAAAGCGCTGGGATTTTCGCCCGGCTTTGTCGCAGCACTGGTATTCGGTGAGGCGATGATGCTGTGTTTTATCGGTGCGGGGATCGGAATATTGCTGACTTATCCGGTGGCGGCGGGATTCGGTAAATCGCCCGCCGGTGCCGCGTTTGCCGCATTCAATGTTTCGCCCGCCACGCTCGGCCTGCAAATTATCTGCGCGCTGGTGGTAGGCGTGGTGGCATCGCTGGTGCCGAGCATAAAAAGCGCGCGCGTGAAGATTGTCGACGGACTCAGGCACGTCGGCTGAGGCACGTAGGATGAAGATTCCGTTTTCCTACATTTTCCGCAACCTCTGGACGAGGAAGCTCACTACTATTCTCACCGCAGCGGGCATGGGGCTGGTGGTGTTTGTATTTGCCGCCGTGTTGATGCTGGATGCAGGGTTGAAAAAAACCATGGTCGGCACCGGCAGTTTTGACAACGTGGTGATGATTCGCAAAGGCTCGGAAACCGAGATCCAGAGCGGTGTTTCGCGGGATCAGGCATCGCTCGTCGAGAGTATGCCGAACATTGCGCGTGGCCCGGACGGCAAACCTACGGTATCGAAAGAGTCATTGATCCTAATTTCGCTGAATAAAAAAGGCCAGGAGCGCGGCTCCAATATTGTCACCCGCGGCATCTCGCCTTTAGGCTTGACGATGCGACCGCAAGCAAAAATTATTCGTGGACGTTTGTTTCGTGAAGGCTCATCCGAAGTGATTGTGGGCCGCAATGTAAACGAGCAGTTTGATGGTGCGGAAATCGGCCAATCGCTGCGCTTCGGGGGCCGTGACTGGCAGATTGTCGGTATTTTTGATGCGCAAAAAAGTGCGTTCGATTCCGAGGTGTGGGGTGATGTCGAGCAACTTATGCAATCGTTTCGGCGCGCATCGTTTTCGTCGGTGATTGCGAAGTTGTCGCAAAGCGAAGGCTTCGACAAGCTGGTGGCCGATGTTGACGAAGACATTCGGCTCAACTTGCAAACCAAACGCGAACAGATTTTTTACGAAGACCAATCGCGCGCGCTGTCAACGTTTATTACTATTTTAGGCACGGTGTTGTCGGTGATTTTTTCACTTGGCGCGATGATCGGCGCGGCGATTACGATGTACTCCGCTGTCGCCACACGCACTGGCGAAATTGGCACACTGCGCGCGTTAGGATTTCGTCGACCATCGATTCTTGCGGCGTTTTTGCTAGAGTCACTTTTACTGGCGCTGGTCGGTGGTGCGGCGGGATTATTTTTTGCCACTTTTCTGCAAGCAATCACGATATCAACTTTGAATATTCAATCGTTCTCGCAACTCGCATTCAGCTTCGTGTTGACGCCTAAAATCGTCATAGGTACCATTTTATTTTCGCTGCTGATGGGATTTATCGGCGGATTTTTACCGGCGATCAAAGCATCGCGCATGAAAATTGTGGATTCGCTGCGGGCGGCATAGGCTGTCGGGGGAAAAAGCAGAAGCCAATATCCACGGGCATCAACAGGCATTTATGCTCTGAAGCACCCGCCCCTATTAGGCTTTCTTAAAATATGCAGCCTGAATGCGATACAAAAATCGCACATCAACGCGCGTTGCTTCGGCTTTATTTTCCCTATGAAACACAGCGTGCGCAAACGATTGCGCCTTTCTGCAATCAAAAAAAACGGGTGATATATTTTTTAACACACCTCTGACACTCATTCACAATTAGATTTTTTTGCCAAAAATCATCATAACTCACTGAATTAAAACAATATTATTAGTGACTCTCTAATGAAAAGTGCAATAACAGCATACATACCTTGTCATCCTGTGCGCCAGTTCACACATTTGATGTTGCAATGCATCTATATTTCAATCCGTACCGAGCAAAACAAAAAATATTTCAGCAGACCACTTTTTAATTTCAGCAGTTTTAAATTTTTTAACTTAACGGAGTCACACATGAAAACTTTGAATTCAATGTCCAAAACAGCCCGCATTGCAACATCGGTAGCAGCTTTGGTTGCCTTAAGCGTTCCAATGTTGGCTCAGGCTGAGTCAGCAACTGTTTCCGCTGCAACTGGCCCGCTCACCACCAGCGCCCGCCTTGACTTCCGCATCACCGTGCCTAAAGTTTTGTTTTTACGCGTCGGTACCGGTGGCCTTTATGGTGCCGCTGCTAACACCACCGTTGACTTGATCGACTTCACTGTGCCTGCCGCCAACTTGGGCGATGGTACTGTTGTTGCCGGTACGGGTGGTGATCTGGGTGCTGGTGCAGTGACAGCTCTTTTGCGCAGCAATGCCGGTAACGTCACCCTGACCGCCAATACGCTCGGCGCGATCGGTAACGGTGCAGGCGACACAATTCCATGGACGCAAATTGCGGTGGCAAGTGCCAATCTGGCCACACCTGCTTTCGCCAACACTTTGCCGCATAGCGTCGCATTGCCTGCAACTGGTGCATCAGCAAACTTCGCACCAGCCGCCGTAGCAAAAGTAACCAACGTCGGTTCACAGTGGACTTACACGTATTTGAACGCAGCAACCGTTCCGGCAGGCACATATGGTGGTATCAACACCAATAATGGTCGCGTGACGTACACAGCATCTGTTTTGTAGTAGATTACATTTAGATTAGTAAGCTCGAATGGCTTGCGATAACAATAACAAACGCAAATGCCAGCCTGAAGCTGGCATTTGTTTTTTATAGGAGCATATTGCAACGTGAAAAATCGATCACAACATTGGCAGGCAGTCTTGCTTACATCTTTGCTGACATTTACATCTGCCGTCGAGGCGTGGGTGCTCAATGTCACGCCAGGCCCCCGCACCATTGGCTTGACTGTCGGCAATAACGTGGCGGCTGGCACACCCAATATTGTTAGCGTCACCGTACCCGCCGCTGTACTGGGCACCGGCGCTGCGCAGGCAATGATAAGCGACAGCACACAGGCCAACAGTCCGTTTGATAATTTCACGGTGTGTGTGCCACCGAATCAGGTTTACGTCGGCGGCTATTTGCGCGAGCTTAACAATACTGCCAATTCGGCCACGCTGTCCGTCACCACGCCTGCAACGTTATCGAATGGCGCAGAGACCATTCCCTTTACAGAAATTAGTTGGACCAGCACCTCTATCGGCAACAACGGCGCGGCGGATATTCCGGCGGGCACGTTTAACGGTGGCAATTTGGTGTTGCGCAATATTGCCTCCAACCGCTATGTTGAAAACTGTCATATCTTCAGCTATGCCAATACCAACTTTGTCGCGGCGGGCACCTATACTGGGCGCGCCACTTACACGCTGGTGGCACCATGAGCATCATCGCTAGATCAATCTTTTTCACATTGCTGAATGTTGTATTCATGACTTCGAACGCGAATGCAGCAACTACCAGCCTCGTTGATGATTCCGCCACAGTGGTTCTGGATGGCACGCCCGCCATGGCATGGCGATTGGTACCGCCGAAAAATCGCGACAACACCATTGTGGGTCGCTCGCGTGTGAATATCCGCCTGGCGACCGCGCCATGGGTGGGTAAGACCGGCAAAATTTACATGCTGCTGCCGCCAGAATCAGCATCATCGGTCAAAATAAAATGGCGCAGCCAGGGTCGCCTGCTTGAAGGGCAGCTTGGCCCGGGCGGACGCACGCTGGTCTATGCCGGTGCGATTCGCGATCCACGGCTCGAGGATGTATTCGATATTAACGTTGAAGCAGATGGATCAAAAATCAGCAACGTGCAACGACTGCGCTTTTATTTTGAAATTGATGTGGACTGATTTACTTCATACCGTGTTTGATCTAAGGAAAATCTGAAATGCGCCACACACAATTGATCGAGAAGATCGCCAAGAAAATTGTCCTCCATTTGGGAATGGCGTTGGCGATTGCATTGCCAATACAAGGATACGCACAAAGCTTTTCCGCCGTCGTCTCACCGCCCCGATTTGAAGTCGCGGTACAACCCGGAAAAACGATTCGGCACGTGGTTGAAATCACGCAGGCATCAAATGAGAAAGGCACTTATCGCGTCTACACCAATGACTGGACAATCGGCGCTGATGGCAATGCCGTGTTCGCTGATGAGTTGGCAGCAAATAGTTGTCGCCCATGGGTCAGCCTTGAACGACGCGAGTTAACCATTGCCGCCAATGCAAAAATGCGCTTTCGTTTTGAAATTACGCCACCGGCCGATGCGCAAGCTATAGAGTGCCGCTTCGCAATCATGATCGAGGGTGCCGAACAGGTGGTGAAAGCGAATGGTGCTATGAGCTTTCCGGTGAGCGGGCGCGTCGGTGTAGTCGTATATGCGGCCGTGGGTGAAGCCGCACCGAAACTGGAAATTTCACCAGCCGGAACACGCATAAGCGAGGGCATGATCGTGCCCGTATTGAATATCAAAAACACCGGCAATGCACATGGTCGCGCTTTTGGGTTTTTAAAAGGAACCGACCCAAAAGGGGTGAAATTTGATTTCTCGCCAGAGCCATTGCCGATATTGCCCGGACAAACGCGTGCCGTCATGCTGATTCCGCAGGCCGAAGGCAACGCCACCATAAAATTAACTTATCCCATCAATATTCAAGGCGCAATTGAATGGAGTGAATCGCTCGGCAGCAAAAAAACCGAGATTGATTTTCGTTTTGATGCACCAAACAGCGCACCTTATAGCGATCTGAACAACGCCCCGGCAAAAGCTCCGCCTGTTGGTGCAGGTATAGCGCCGAAGTAGGATGCGATTTGCTACGCGATCACGCCTTGCACTACTGCTCACTGCATGCTCAGTGGCAACGGCGTTTGCCGAACAAAGCGCGGCAACGCCAATAACGCCTTCCGCACCCGCCACGAAAGCTGAGTCCCAAAAAACTGAAAGTGTCTACGTTGATCGCGTGATGGAAGGTGTTGCCGCGCAGGACGCAACCGATCAGGCGAACAACACTTATGACACCGAAGGCTTAACGCGTGGCTTCAGCGCGCAGTTCACCCGCAATGTGCAAACTTCAAAAAATAACGCCGCGTTCTTGAACAACACACGCACCGAAACGCAAGGCTTTCAATTCGATTCGTTTCTTGAAACATCCAATTTTGGCACGCTCTCCTTGCAGGCATTGGCGCTCGGCGGCAGCAACGTGAGCGGTTTATCAAGCTGGACATTGCGGCAGGTTGGCATGCCATTCGACAAGGGCTGGCGCGCAGACAATGCGTTGGGCACCACCAATTTATTGATGCCCGATATTTCACGGCGCAGCAGCCGATTGACATTGCCGGGGCCGCAGCTGATTGGCGGCTCCACGCAATGGCGATACGTGGGCAATAACCCATTTACTTTCGGTGCCAGCGTGGGCGAACCCGGTCGTTTCGAAGGTTTCCCGCAGTCACGATTTGTGGGCGGTGGTGGCCGCGTGAGCAATGTATTCGCCGAGGTTGCGCATGGCCCGTGGACGTTCGCCGCAACCGCAGCCGAAGGCAATAATATCGTGCCAGAATCTGGTGCCATTTCAGATGCCAACAACAGCACATCACCAAACAACGTTAAACGTATCTCGCCGACCAATATCTATTTGAGCACCGCCTACGCCGACCGAGCGTCAGCGTTTAGTGCACAACTTAGTGCCATCAACTCCAGGGTGGACAGCGTTTCTTCATCTGGTGTTTTCGCCGATGCCAGCTGGCGCGACGGTGCACATCGCCACGAGGCTTCAGTGTTTTATCTCGAACGCGGCCTCGCGTGGCTTGATCGGGCATTGGCTGCTGATTTACAGGGTGCCGCCTATCGTTATGGCTACAACGCCGCGCGCTGGGATATCAGTGCCAACGTCGAGTCATTCGACAGCCTATCCGGCGCGAGTCCCCGTGGCTGGTTTGCGAGTGGTGGGGGGCGCTATCTTTTTAGTACGAAGTTTTCTGCCGGAGGCGGATTTGCAGTTCGCGATTTTGGCGGCAAAAGCAGCTCCGGCTTTGGGTATCTGCAAACAACGGGCAACCTCGGCACAACGCGCGCGCAAGTCGATGCAGCAACCAGCGGCAGTGGAAGCGTCAGTGGAAACAACGGCGGGCCGAGCAGTCAGGCGCTGACGTTGGAGCATTCATTTTTTACTGAAACGAGTTTGACGTTATCGACCACGCTGAGTGTGGAGCGCATCACACCCGAGCGTTTGCTGGCAATCAATAGCTCGACGGGTGAGCAAACAACCAGTCAACGAGCGTCACAAAACGCATTCGCCATTGGCTTGAATGGTCGTTACGCATTAACAGATGAATTGTCAGTGCAAGGTAATTTGCGCGCGCGACAACTGCGAAATGTCGATGGTCGGGGCAATAACGATTTCACTATTGCACTCAACATTGGACTCGATTGGCAGATCACACC
>JANXWW010000217.1 GCA_025350945.1 Burkholderiales bacterium | reverse complement strand
CCACTGTGCCAGCGGGCACCGCGCGATTGCGCGTATCGCTCAACGCAGGCCATACAAAAGCAGATGTGATCGAACTCATCACGGCCCTCACTGAAATCGATGCGTCGCTACCGTCACGCAAAACATGAAACCGCTATTTGTTGAACGAATGGGCCACGGCCCTGATCTGACTCTGCTGCACGGCTGGGGGCTCAACGGCGCGGTGTGGAATAGCATTCGCGATGCGCTTGCCGAGCGCTTCACGCTGCATTTAATCGATCTCCCGGGGCACGGCTATTCGCAACACGTGGGCATCGGCAGCTTCACCGCAACAGCCGAACACGTAACGCGCGCCATGCCTCAACGCGGGCATTTGCTGGGTTGGTCAATCGGCGGGCAATTCGCGATTGAGCTTGTGCGTCTGGTGCCCGATAAAATTGACAAGCTGGTGCTCATCGCCACCACACCGCAATTCATCGCGAATCCGGCTTGGCCGCACGGCAAAAAAACGGCCACGCTGGATCAATTTGCGAAAAATCTAAAAGAAAATTATCACGCCACGATTCGTGAATTTCTGGCGCTGCAAATATTGAATCATCCTGATCAGCGCGCCACGATTGCCGAATTACAAACTGCTGTAAGCGCGCGAGGCGCGCCCGACATCGCCCATCTGACGGCGGGATTGGAATTGCTGCGCAGCAACGATCTGCGCAATCAAATCCAGAACATTCGTCATCAAACACTCGTCATTCAAGGTGATCGTGATGCGTTGACCAGCGAGCGAGCCGGGCATTGGCTTGCAGCGCAAATTCCATCCAGCCAATATGAAATGATTCCCTTCGCCACCCACGCGCCGTTCCTGTCACATCGTGATATTTTTATGGCACGGCTGATGCAATTTCTACATTCATGAGCGCATTAAAACTCCCCGCCAAGCACGATGTGCAGCGCTCGTTCGGCAAAGCTGCTACGACTTATGATGAGCATGCTTTTTTGCAGCGTGAGATTGTGAACCGGTTATTTGATCGCCTCGACTACATCAAGCTCGAACCCAGGCGCGTGCTTGATCTGGGCAGTGGCACCGGTTATGTTAGCGAAAAATGTCGGGCGCGTTTTCCGAAAGCTGAATTAATCGTCATTGATTTGGCACCGCAAATGCTGCAGTTCGCAAAACAACGGCTGCCTAAAACCCCAGCGCTGGCGCGGCTCTTGGGCCGATCACCATCACAACATTTTATTTGCGGCGATGCAGAATCATTACCCTTGGCAAGCGAAAGTATCGATGCGGTCATTTCCAGTGCGACCTTGCAATGGTGCGATAGCGAATTGGTGACCAAGGAAGTTTCGCGCGTTCTCAAGCCAAACGGCTTGTTCATGTTCACGACTTTCGGCCCGGATACACTGAAAGAATTACGCAGCGCATTTCGCGCCGTTGACGACAAGCCGCATATCAATGAATTTGTCGATATGCATGATCTCGGCGATATGTTGGTGGCTGCGGGCTTTGCCGATCCGGTGATGGATCAAGAGACGATTACGTTGACGTACACTGATTTGAAATCGATGTTGCGCGAGCTGAAGGGCATCGGCGCGCACAATGTGCTGCCGGATCGCGCGCGTGGACTGATGGGAAAAACGCAGTGGCAAATTCTGACGAGTGCGTACGAAAAATTTCGCGTGGATGCGCGACTACCATCGAGCTACGAGGTGGTGTATGGTCATGCGTGGAAGCCCGAATTTTCAAAGCGAAAAAGTGTAGAGGGGCAGCAGGCGATTGGTCTCGATGAGTTCAAGCGTATGGTAAAGAAAACGTAGCGGGAGAAAACATGAAAAATTATTTCATCACCGGCACTGATACTGAAATCGGTAAAACTTTTGCGACTTGCGCGCTGATCCACGCGATCACTGCGCGCGGCATCAAAGTTGCGCCGATGAAGCCGATCGCGGCGGGCACGATTAATTTAAATGGCAGCGACATCAATGAAGATGTGGCGGTATTGATGTCGGCAGCAGGAAACAGTTTTGCGATTTCGGATGTCAACCCTTACTGTTTCCGCGAAGGCATCGCGCCGCATATTGCAGCGCGGCACGAAGGCCGCCCTATTGATATCGACGTCATTCGCGCGGCGTATAAACGACTTTGCAGCTCAAGCGACATGGTGCTGGTGGAAGGCGCAGGAGGCTATTCGGTGCCGATGTCTGATACGGAATCAATGGCAGATATTCCAAAATGGCTGGAGCTCGACGTAATCCTGGTGGTGGGCATGCGCATCGGCTGCATCAATCACGCAACGCTAACCGCCGACGCAATACGCACACGCGGGCTTAAACTTGCCGGCTGGATTGCCAATACGCCTGCTGCACAAATGGCGGCTTATGAAGAAAATTTGGCAACGCTAAAACGCGTGATTGCCGCACCGTTACTCGGAACTATTCCGCGCGTGCCGGCGTCATATCTCATATCTGCACTTGATGCGACTAGACTTGCAGTAAAGCATCTTGATGTTGTATCAATTATTTGAATAAGGAATGCTGCTTTGAGAACCGCCACCCGATACGCAATTCTTTTTACCGCATCTGCGATCACCGCCGCCGCGATTATTTCGCAAACCGCTTTTGCGCAGATTGCCGATACACCGTCACCCGTAACCGTGACCAATGCATGGGCCAAAACCACCGTGCCGGGCGGCAAAGTCTCTGCGGCCTATATGGATATTAAATCGACCGCGCCCGTGAAACTGCTGAAGGCAGAAGCTTCAATTGCCGGCAATGTGGAAATCCATAACATGAGCATGAAAGATGGCGTAATGGAAATGAAAGCCGTAGATGTGATCGACGTGCCCGCCAACAAAACAATATCGCTCAAGCCCGGCGGCTATCATGTGATGCTAATGATGCTGGCGGCGTCCATCAATAAAGGCGATAGCGTGCCAATTAAGCTCACGTTTGAAGGTGCGGATAAAAAACCGTTTACGGTGGAAGTGAAGGCGAAGGCGCAGGAAAAAGATTTAGGCGATCACAAGCATTAATACGCGTGCGTCGTAATTTCTTTCTGATTTATCTCTGAGCTAATCGAATACTTTTTAACTTGGTGCATCGACGCAAAAATCGCACCAAGCAGGTGCAACTTTAAATTTGTCTGCCTCCCTCACTGATATTTTTTATAGCAAA